>NZ_CM001488.1:1414201-1587602 GCF_000233695.2 Desulfobacter postgatei 2ac9
TTCTCCAACGTCTTTTGACTACAACTTTGAGTTCTTCCATATCAAAGGGTTTCAGAATATAATCTTCAGCCCCTTCTTTCATGGCAGAAACGGCTGTATCTACTGTGCCATATGCTGTGATCATGATAAACATGATACCAGCATCGTATTTTTTTGCTGCTTTTAAAACCTGCTTACCGTCAATGCCAGGCAGTTTGAAATCTGAAATCACCAGATCAAATGAATGCTGCTTGATCTGTTTCAGGGCTTGTTCTCCGGACTTTGTGGAATATACATCGTACCCCATTTTTTTAATGACATGTACCAAGCCTCTGTTTAAAGTCATATCATCTTCCACGATTAATATTTTAAACGGAACCACACTCATATTTTTCTAGCCCCCAGTTGGAAGTTCAAGGGTGAAATTTGTCCCAGGTTTGCTCGCATCGTCCTGGGTTGCACTGACCACCTTTAAATCACCGCCCAGTTTCCTTGCCATTTCATAACTGATAAAAAGTCCCAAGCCCGTTCCCTCCCCCGGCTTTTTGGTTGAATAGAACGGATTAAATATATTTGACATATCCTCCTGGCAGATACCGATACCGGAATCTGTCACCTCAATTTTTACCAGTTTCAAGACTGGAATATAGCGGGTGCTCAATGTAAGAACGCCGCCATCAGGCATGGCCTCGATGGCGTTTGCCACAAGATTCGTAATGATGGACTGCAGGGTGCTGGGATCTGCCAAAACATCTGGGATATCAGGCATTAAAGTCATTTCAACATGAATATTTTTTGCGTCACAGTGAGGAATAGTGATTTCCATCAATTTTGTCAGAAGATCATTGCAATTGACTGTTTGCAGGTCACTTTGTGTGTGTCTTGAGAAATACAAAAGATTTTTTATGACACTGCTGCCATGCTTAATTTCATCAATCACAGTCAACAAATGCTGAGATATGCTCTCCTTGTCAAAAGGTTGCTCTTCCATCTCCTCAAGGGCAATTTGCGTATAAAGCAACGCATTTGCCAAAGGCGTGTTCAATTCATGGGCGAGGCCGGAGGTTAGAAGACCCATAGATGCTAATTTTTCTTTCTGAATCGCCTGAAATTCCATTTGCTTTTCACGCTGGTATTTTTCCTTGACCATATTTGCAATGGACGTTGATATAAAAAAAGCCAAAACCAAAACAAGTCCTCCGGTTATGAGGGCATAAAAAAATGCCTTTTTCTCCAGCGTCTTGATACGATTCAGTATCTCTACCATGTCCTGATCCGCCATTACGATCCAGCCAAACGGATCGACATTCTGGCTGGCCTGCAGAACAGATTTACCCCGATAGTCAATGGCCTGATATGCAGGCAAATTACCTTCGGGCAATTGTTTTTTCATTGAAATCTTGGTTTCAAGGATTTTGGCGCCAAATCGGGATGTGGATAAAAACAATCCCTCTTCGTTAACCAAATAGACTTCGCCGGTCGCCTCCATATTATTGTCTCTGAGCAACACACTTATTGATCTAAAGTCGATCAGGCAATATAAAAAATGCCTATCTTTTGTGACTGTACCCGATGACAGGGGTTTTGACAGCATTAATACTGGGATGTAATTATTGTTTTTAGTCATGCTGAATATTTTCGGCATTTTTATTCCCTGCCAGGATAGTGTATCGCATGCCGCCATCTCCAGAACTTTTGAATCAATCTTTTCTTCTCCTGTACTGAAGACGAATTGCCCGGATTGCGTCATGATGAAAACGTCAACATAGGGTCTATGCTGGTCGTTCACTATTTGATCAATATGAGCGCTGAAGTTTGTCTCTGAAATATCCCAAATACTGCTGATCAGATGAATATCATTCACCCGCTCTATCATGAACAGTTTAATGGCTTCAGCGTTTCTTTTGGCCTGATTGGTTAAATAGGACGCTGCTTTGTCTTCAATCATCTGCTTGCCTTTGGAAAACCCATTAAACCCCAAAAACACCAGTGGTACCAATGCAATTAACATAAATACAGAAATCAGAAGCAAACGAAATTTCTGAAAATACGACTCTGTAAATTTTGTATCGATAACTTTACCACCATTGATTTGAAGTATTAAATTTATATCACTAAAGTACTTTTATCATGCAAAAGCGTAATAACCAAGAAAGGATGACATGAAAAAAAAGCATTATAGGTTGGTGTCTGACAATCAAAATCCTAAACAAAGGATTGCTCCAAAATTCACCAGTTTTCAAAACGCCAACGGCCATTTGCGGTCATAGACTTTGAATGAAAAAATTGTTAAGGTTAAATTAGAGATTGTAAAACCGGGGAGTTAGGATTCAGACGCCCTACTTCGTATGCTGGATAGACTGGATTTTTCATTCGCCGTTTTTTTATTCGTTGGTGATTTTCTTGATCCAAATCAAGGCGGAGCGGCGAGGAAGCGGGTAGTATCTCCACAACATTAAGAGAAAAAGGAGAGGCTATGAATAAATCAAACGCAGAAAAAAACCGTCCGTTAAAGATCAGCCCGGAGCAAACCGTCCGCGAACTGGTGGTACAGCACCCTCAGCTGCGGTCACAGTTGGAAAAGCTTGGGATCGACTATTGCTGCGGAGGACTGCGTCCTTTGTCCGCCGCGGTGCAGGCGGCCGGGCTGAACTGGCGCACGGTTGAAGACAAACTGAAACAGGCCTGGAGTTCCGCGCAAAAAGAGGAGCCTGCTACGGACTGGAATGCGGCCACGCTCACCGTCTTGGCCGACCATATTCTCGACAAGCACCACGCCTTCACAAAGGAAGAGCTATTGCGTCTCGACGGACTGCTGCAGAAGGTTCAGCGCGCTCACGACGAAAAACACGGTGAGCTGCTGAATCAGCTGCGGCAACTGTTTGACGGGCTCGCTGAAGAACTCTCGGCGCACCTGCTGAAAGAGGAGCAGATTCTCTTCCCAGCCATCAAGGGCATTGATGCCTTTATGTCGGGAACCGGCCCTCGGCCGGTCGTCCACTGCGGAACAATTGAAAACCCGATTCGACAGATGATGCTGGAGCATGATTACGCGGGGAATGTCTTGGTAGACATCCGCAAGCTGACCGGAAATTACCGGCTTCCCGCCGATGGCTGCCGGACCTTTGCGGCGCTCTACGACGGACTTCAGGCTTTGGAGGCCGACCTGCACGAGCACATTCATCTGGAAAACAACATCCTGTTCCCGAAAAGCACGGCGCAGGAAGCGATGATAAATTCCTGATCCCGGAGTCGAGCGTTTGGTGTGGCCTTTTCCGGTAAGGATGAGTAACATCCAGGATACAGGAGGCATTTGATGAATCGAAACATAGCACAGAATATTACCGAACTGCTTGGTAATATACCCATAGTAACTTTTCGTACCATTGGACTTCAAACCCCGAGGGTACTGCAGAGGGGCTTTTTCTTCAGCATCAACAGTTTTTCAAAAAAACTGGTTGACAACTCTTGTTTAAAAAAAATAAAAGAAAGTAATTAATTACTATCTTTTATAGAGGTCCTATGAACTCATCAAATAAACATCTTCCGGCTGAGAAACGACGGATGGCGACGATAGAGGCGGTGGTAGAGTTGGCTGGTGAACAGAACCCGAGCGAGATTACCACGGCTGCCATAGCCGAACGTATGGGAGTGACCCAGGGTGCTATTTTTCGTCATTTTTCAAACAAGGATGCCATCTTACAGGCCGTTATGGAATGGGTGGCAGAACGGTTAATGTCCCGCATCGAAAAAGCAGTAAACGCAGAGTCATCTCCTCTTGCCGCACTTGAAAGCATGTTTATGGCGCATGTAGATTTTATAACAAAGCATCCCGGTATTCCCCGTATGCTGGTTGGGGAATTGCAGCGCTCTGAAGATACCGCTCCCAAGCGGATGGTTCAAACGCTCATCGGCCGTTATTCAGATCGCCTAAATCTTTTGTTTGACCAGGGAAAGACCTGCGGTGAAGTTGACAGAAATCTTGATAAGGAGACTGCGGCCACGCTTTTCATCGGCACCATTCAGGGATTGGTCATGCAGTCGTTGATAGCTGGGGATGTGGGTTATATGAGCCGCATTGCGCCAAAAGTCTTTGCAATCTATCAAAGAGGCATCAGGAGTGCATCATGAAAAAATTGCCTTTCCAAAAACGTACATTGGCGCTGGCAGCTGTACTTGTTCCTCTACTTGCTCTTTTTGTTTATGTAGCCTTACGTTCCGGGCCGCTTGCCCCGGTAGCCGTTGTCTTGGTCACGGTCGAGAATAAGAGCCTTTCCCCGGCACTATTCGGCATCGGAACCCTTGAAGCCCGTCATACCTACAAGATTGGTCCAACAGTTTCGGGACGGGTCAAGCGCCTGGACGTACACGTAGGAGATCGTGTCAAGGCTGGGCAAGTCCTTGGTGAAATGGACCCGGTAGATCTTATTGAACATATTAGGGCTCAAGATGCCACGCTGAAACAAGCAGACGCTCAATTAAACGAAGCGCAGGTGCGTCGGGATTATGCCCAGACACAGGCTTTGCGTTACGAGCAGTTACTTCAGGCACGTTCCACCAGCGAGGAAGTGGTAGCCACTAAGCAACACGACCTATTGGTTGCAAAAGCGGGGTTGATTGCGGCACGGGAGGAGGTATCCCGTTTACATGCCGAACGGGACGCGTTAGAGGCGCAGCGCAGTAATTTGTCTCTTATTGCGCCAGTTGACAGTCTGGTCGTTTCGCGTGATGCCGAACCGGGAACCACCGTGGTCGCAGGTCAGGATGTCGTAGAGCTGATCGATCCAAACACGCTCTGGGTCAATGCCCGATTTGATCAAATTCGTGCACAGGGTCTCGCCGCTGGTTTATCAGCCCGGATCGTATTACGTTCCCAGGCAGGAGAACAGAGGGCAGGACACGTTCTGAGAATTGAACCCATGGCCGACGCGGTAACGGAGGAAACGCTTGCCAAGGTTGTCTTCGATCAAATTCCTGATCCGCTGCCGCCTGTCGGCGAACTGGTGGAAGTCACGGTCACCTTGCCGACCCTTGGGGCAACGCCGATTGTCCCCAATGCCGCCATCCACAACATTGACGGCAGACTGGGCGTGTGGCAGGTCACCCATGACGATCTTCACTTTACACCCGTTTCACTGGGGATTGCAGACTTGGAGGGCCGTGTGCAGATACAAGAAGGGCTCAAGGCGGGTGACCGGATAGTGGTCTACAGCGAAAACACCTTGAATGCGCACAGCCGGATTCACGTCGTTGACCATATTCCGGGGGTGACGCCATGATCAGTTTGGCAGGACGCGACATCATGCACTCATGGGGAAAGTTCGTCTTTACCGGTATGGGCCTTGGGCTGCTCATCGGCATCACACTGTCTATGGCAGGGATTTATCGTGGCATGGTGGACGATGCCAAAGTATTGCTCGACAACAGCGGTGCTGAGCTTTGGGTGGTGCAGAAGAACACACTTGGTCCCTACGCCGAGTCATCAAGTCTATACGATGATCTCTGGCGTGGGATTCGAGGCATGGCGGGGGTGAAACGGGCGGCGAACATCACGTATCTAACCATGCAGGTGGCCAAACAAGAAGGTGACGTGCGTGCCATGGTTACCGGCATCACGCCCGGAGGGCCAGGAACACCCGGCTGGCCTCCCCATCTCGTCGCGGGTCGTCAGATTACTCGAAGCCATTACGAGGCCGTCGCCGACATCGCTTCCGGATTTAAACTTGGTGACCGTATCCAGATCCGCCGTAACCAATACACCGTAGTCGGGCTGACCAGGAGGATGGTCTCTTCCAATGGCGACCCGATGGTGTTCATTCCGCTTAAAGATGCCCAGGAAGCCCAGTTTCTCAAGGATAATGACGCCATCCGGAGGCAGCGTCGACGCACGGCCGAGGACCCTTCCTTCAACCGGCCCGAAGTGCCCGGTCTGTTTGATGCGGTTATTGCCTCGCAAACCACCAACCCTTACGTCAATGCTGTTTTAGTGCGGGTTGAAGCAGGCCATAACCCGGAAGAAGTCGCTGAGTCGATCCGCCGCTGGAAGCGCTTAACCGTCTACACCCGCAGCCAGATGGAGGAGATTCTGGTTGGCAAGCTGATCGCTACCTCCGCCAGACAGATCTTCATGTTCCTGGTGATCCTTTCGATTGTCAGCTCCGCCATTGTCGCCTTCATCATCTACACCCTGACGCTCGGAAAAATTCGTGAAATTGCCGTCTTGAAACTGATTGGCACCAGGAATCGCACCATTGTCGGCTTGATCATGCAACAGTCCATCGCTCTGGGTTTGATCGGCTTTGTGGTGGGAAAGATCTCGGCAACTTTATTAATGGCGCCAATCTTTCCCAAATATGTGCTGCTGCAACCACTCGACTCCGTTATGGGTTTTATGGCCGTGGTCATGATCTGCGTACTGTCGAGCATTATCGCCATTCGTGCCGCACTCAGGGTCGACCCGGCCGAGGCCATAGGGGGCTGATATGACTGCTAAAGGTATTCGTATCCAGGGATTAAAAAAACGTTATGGAAGCGGCGATACCGCCGTTGATGCTCTGAAGGAGGTAGACATGCACGTTGCGCCGGGCGAGGTCGTTGGACTGATAGGTCCTTCTGGATCTGGAAAAAGTACGCTCCTTAAATGTTTGGGAGCGGTGATTGAGCCGACCGCCGGAAAAATGATACTCGGAGATGACGTCATTTATGACGACGGGTGGAAGGTCAAAGATCTTCGTGCCTTGCGGCGGGATCGGATCGGCTTTGTATTCCAGGCACCTTATCTGATTCCTTTCCTCGACGTCACCGACAACGTCGCTCTTCTGCCCATGCTGGCGGGAATGCCAAACGCCGGGGCGCGTAAACGGGCAATAGAATTGTTCAAAGCACTTGATGTGGAACATCGCGCCAAGGCCATGCCTTCTCAACTCTCTGGTGGAGAACAGCAGCGAGTGGCTATTGCACGGGGACTGGTCAATCGTCCCCCGGTAATATTGGCCGATGAACCGACCGCTCCGCTTGATAGTGAGCGCGCCCTGGCTGTAATCCGGATATTGAATGATATGGCCAAAAAATTTGAGACCGCCATTATTGTCGTCACCCACGATGAAAAAATCATTCCCACCTTTAAACGCATTTATAACATCCGTGACGGGGTAACCTATGAAGAAGAAGGTGAAGGACGTGACTTCGAATGAGGTTAATCCAAAAAGGCCATTTAAAAAATTCAAGGAGCATTTTTATGAAAAATAATAATAAGATTGTTCATTATGCTTTAATAGGAGTGTGTCTTCTGACGTTTGCAGGATGTGCTGTTGGGCCTGACTTCCAGCGTCCAGCATCCCCTGATGTGAGTGGTTATACTTCCTCCCCGCTGGCTGCAAATTTAAATTCCTCCCCCACCATGCTGGGTGATCCACAAAACATTATTAAAGAAGAACGCTTAAATAAATATTGGTGGCGAGCGATGGGCACCGAACAACTAGAAACGCTTATCTGTGAAGCCCTGGAACATAACCCAACCCTGATGGCGGCAGAGGCTACCTTGCGTCAGGCCCAGGAACTTTATGCGGCGAAGGCTGGTTCGACACTTTATCCCCAGGTTGAAGCCAACCTCACCGGCCAGCGCCAGCGATTCAACCCCAATTCATCGGGGCTGACCGACGATGCCAGGGAATTCGGTCTTTACAACGCCGGTGTAGGCGTTACATATACATTTGATCTGGCCGGAGGTAATCGTAGGGCGTTGGAAGCTCTGGCCGCCCGAAGCGATTATCAGCAGTTCCAATTAGAAGGCGCTCGCTTGACACTGGTGGCAAATATCGTAACAACGGCCATTACTCAGGCAAGCCTGAAAAGGCAGACTGAAATTATAGAAAACATCTTAAAGTCGCAGGAAAATCAACTCGAACTTACCCTGGAACGTATTCGTCTTGGTCATAAAGAACCGGACGATGCGTTGGCCTTGCAAACACAGTTGGAGCAAACGCGCGCCCAAATACCGTCGTTACATTATCAACTTCAACAAAACGAACATTTTTTAGCCGTTCTTGTCGGTAAAGCTCCAGGAGAGAACCTGCTGCCGTCGTTTACCCTGGAGGATTTCACCTTGCCGCCGGAGTTGCCGCTGTTAATCCCCTCTGAACTGGTACATGCAAGGCCGGATATTCTCGGTGCGGAAGCGCTGCTGCATGCCTCTAATGCAGAATACGGGGTTGCAATATCGAAACTATATCCCCAACTCAACCTTAATACCGATCTTGGATCGCAGGCTCTGACGACCGGTGCGTTGTTCGGCGGTGGTTCTGCTGTTTGGAGTCTGGTGGGGCAGCTTACACAACCCCTGTTCAATCCGGGCTTGCCCGCTGAAAAGAGAGCGGCTCTTGCCGCCTTTGATACGGCTGCGGCAAACTACCGGTCCGTCGTTCTGGAAGCGTTTCGCAACGTGGCAGATGTATTGCGAGCACTGGAGAATGATTCAAAAAGGCTGGGGGCTCTTTCTGCCGCTGATTCCGCTTCTGAAAAGTCTTTAGAGTCAACACAGCGTCGGTATAGGCTTGGAGCAGCCAGCTATTACGATCTGGTTATCGCACAACAGCAACGGCTTCAGACCGAAGTCGATCTGATAGAAGGTCAAGCCAAACGGCTGGTCAACACTGTTGCTTTTTACCAGGCAATGGGCGGCGGATTAAATGGCATTACCGGAAGCACTGGCCATGTGTCGGAGGCTCAAAGCGCAGGGCGGATCTCCTCACGATAGTCATATGAGGATATGCTTGCGGTACTTTTTCATTACCAACTACAGAAAGGATCTTGCGGGGATAATTATGGCCGCGCCGTTCGAATGTTTAATGGTGGCCCCGTACTCCATGATGGTACCGATATTCACCATGTCTTCCCCCGTCTTTGTTGACGATTCCACGAAGAATGAAAACAACACCGTTATCAACCAGGCGATCTGTCCAGATAATCTTTTCAGGTATCGTTGTTTTTATCGGTATCAGATTTTATTTATTTGTCTCCTGTCTTGAAAACGGGGTGCTTCCAGAGATTGAAAGACCTGCCGGTGTTGAGGCTTTTTTACCTATTAGTGCCCTTGTGAGTCTAAAGCATTGGCTTTATACCGGCATCATTAACTCAATTCATCCATCAGCGCTTGTGTTGTTCCTAATCATCTGTGCCACTGCGGTGGTTACTAAAAAAGGCTTCTGCAGTTGGGTCTGCCCAATTGGCTTCTTATCAGAAGGTGCCGCCAAGCTGAACGGGATGCTGTTAAAAAAAACGCTGAGGCTGCCAGCCATTTTTGACGTTTTATTGCGCTCTTTGAAGTATTTGATCGCCGGTTTTTTTATCTATCAGATATTCTATAAAATGTCGGTCTCCAGTATAGAGCAGTTTATCCATAGCCCGTATAATCAATTTGCCGATATCAAAATGCTCAAATTTTTCAAGGATATGTCCACAACGGCTTTCATTGTTATCGTTGTGCTGATCTGCTTGACGATCACTATTCGAAATTTCTGGTGCCGGTACCTGTGTCCATACGGCGCGTTACTGGGAATTATCGGATTTTTGAGCCTGGGAAGAATTCATCGGCAGCCATCTCATTGCATTGATTGCGGCAGGTGTGAAACTGTCTGCCCCGGCAATATCGACATTCGGCAGAAAACGTGGATCAATTCCCTTGAATGCTCGACGTGTATGAGCTGCATTGAAACCTGCCCGGAAAAAAAGGTGTTGGGATTTAAGCTGGTACCAGGTCGAAAGTCCTTGGGCGCAATGGCCATCGCTATATTTTTTGTATTGATTTTTACAGCAGGAATCACTACTGCCGGATTGTCCGGGCACTGGAAGAACAACATTCCACTTCAGGCGTATTTGCAGCATGCTACACCTGATACGGCTCCGTCATCCAAAACGCTTAATCACATTAGTCCGGAAAAAATGCAGCGGATGATCCTGATGATGAACCAATTCCGGGCACAGAATATGCAGAATCTACAAAAATCAAACGAAGCTCAAAAATGACGACTCCATGGATATGCTGAACGGCCATTGCTGTCAACCCTTTACAAAGTCAAAAAAACCTCTCAGAAAAAAAGGAACAAGTCGATGAGAATTCATTATCTGCAACATGTCCCATTTGAAGATCTTGGCATGATGGCTCCGGTATTAGTGACGGGCGGCCATCAGTTAAGCAAGACACAATTTTTTAAATCCTGCACACTTCCGTCAGTTAACGATTTTGACTGCTTGATTGTTATGGGAGGTCCCATGGGGGCAAATGATGAGCCTTCCTATCCCTGGCTTTATGAAGAAAAAAAGTTAATTGAGCAGGCTGTCAGGCACAAAAAAAATATCCTGGGAATCTGCCTGGGAGCTTAATTGATTGCACAGGTGATGGGGGCGAATGTCCATAAAAATAAATATCGAGAAATCGGCTGGTTTGACATAGAAACCAGCAAAGCGATCAATGATACTATTCTGGCAGGTATTTTCCCGCAGCAGACATGTGTTTTCCACTGGCATGGGGATACTTTTGATATCCCAAAAGGAGCAGTGCATATCGCAAAAAGCCAGGCCTGTCTGAACCAAGGGTTTGTTTTTGGAGATCATATTATTGGATTCAATTTCACCTGGAATCAACACGGCAGACTGTCGAAAGCCGATTTTGAACTGTAAGGATGAAATTGACGGATCAAAATACGTTCAGTCGAAAACAGAAATTTTATCAACGGAAAATAATTTTTCCCACATCAATAAGATCATGCATGGCGTTTTGGATTCATTTACCCGGCAAACAGCAAAATAAATTTTTTAGAATGTGAAAGGAAAAATCCATGAAAGTTTTAAAACTCACAGAAACCAACGAATTTACCCGAACAGGGCAGATATGGAATCTGCCCCTACCCAATACATGGCCGAAAGGATGATCAAGGCCCTTTTGATAATAGATTGTGGGGTTTTGTTTTCCTAAAAAAATACTGGAAATCAATCGCGGTGCTGACCGGCGCCGTGCGCCGATCAAGCAAACGCAGTTTGATTGCTCGGTGTGCGGTGCCCGGTCCAGTACCTTGTGTACGCCCGGCATGGGCGTGAACTTATGGGGTGCAAGTCCCCTATACGTGAATCCTGTTAATGCATACAGCATTATCAGAAGTATTAGCCGAAAACAAGGGCGGAACCGCGAGGAACCGTCTGAAGGAAGTTGGAGTGCAAAACTATGAGCCGACGAACAGAAACAGCATATAAGGCCTGGTCTCCGGGTAAGCCAGCACAACATGTCGAAGCCCAGGATTCAGGAGACAGGGTAAATGCTGCGGTTGTGTAGTGACAGTTCACGTTCTTATCCGGGGAGATCTGTTTTGCATGCGTTGAGCACCTTTTGCAACAACTCCCGGCTCGGACCATACCGGGAAACCAAGGTCCAGGCATCACCGGCTGTCGCCGACGGTGATGAGACACGAACAATAGGCAGCACTTGCAAAAGACGTTTCATTGCGCCTTTCAGGGTAACCTGTCTGGTGACAGAGCAGAAGTCAGCAGACGTCATAGTAGCCAAACGCCGGGAGTAATGTCCCGGACATGGTGAAGGACTGAACATTAAGAGAAAAGGAGGTGTTCATGTGCTTTGTAGCTATAGTGAATCCGAATGGAGGAGTAGAGTACAAGCGCGTCATGAAAGAACCATTTTCAAATGATCATCTACTGGAACGTATCCTGTCAACGGAAAATGTCCACCAAGCCTGGAAACAGGTACGTGCCAACAAAGGGGCTCCCGGGATCGACGGTGTACCTGTCGATGAATTCCCGGATGCCTTCCGTAAGTTATGGCCGAAGATACGTACAGACTTATTCGAAGGGGCATACGTCCCTTCCCCTGTTCTTAGGGTGGAAATACCAAAACCGGACGGCAGTAAACGTCCACTTGGTATCCCAACAGTGCTGGATAGAGTTATCCAGCAGGCAATCGCCCAGGTCATGGGGTTAATATTTGATCCGCTATTTTCGGAATCAAGTTGCGGCTTCAGACCCGGAAGGTCGGCCCATGATGGTGTCCGGCAGGTAAAACAGTTCATAGGGCAGGGCTTTAAAGTAGCCGTTGATACCGATTTGTCGAAATTTTTTGATAAAGTGAATCATGATGTCCTTATGGTCAGGGTTGCCCGCCGGGTAAAGGATAAGCGTGTGTTAAGACTTATCGGTAAATACCTCCGGGCCGGTGTTATGGTCAACAATCGCCTTCAGGCAACACCAACCGGCGTTCCCCAGGGGGGGCCACTTTCACCACTGCTCGCTAACATTCTTCTCGATGATCTTGACAAGGAGCTGGAGAGGCGCGGTCACCAGTTTACCCGGTACGCTGACGACTGTGTGCCACGAAGGCAGACACTGTTGCAATAAACAGTGCAGCCATGCTGCACAAAAGATGAGGGAAGGCCCCTCGAAGCCGCCATGCAGGTGGAGGCTTCAAACCACCGTAAGCTGCGCCGGTTAAGAGCCGGGGTGGTGAGCGTTACGGAAAAGGCAGGACAAGATCTTGTCAGGTAGGTTCCAAGGAGACGAACGCAAGTGAATCACTATTGAAGTGTCGAAAGCGTAGGGATGAGGTCAAAACCGGGGGGTAGTCGTTAACCCGGGATAAGTTCGGCGGTTACCTGTTTACTGGCCGGGCGGCCTCCGGCATAAAGGTGGCGTGAACTTGGGACAGGCTTTTGTGTGGAACGTGGGAACCTGTCGCCCTGATGCTAAGGGAGAAATACAAGCGGAGGACCCGTAAGTATGAGAGTACCGATGCAGGGCACAGGGGCGGAGCGACCCGTAGTAGTGATGAAGATTCTGTAATGGAATTGGAGCGAAGGGGAAGCATTGACCAGCTTGAAGTAAAGAAAACAACTGGAAACAGGAGGATTGGATTGAACCAAGCAAAGCCGTTTTGTATTCCTAAACTTGAGGTTATGGAGGCATATGAACGGGTTAAAGCCAACAAAGGGGCTGCCGGTGTAGACGGACAGTCAATCGAAGAGTTTGAGTCTAACTTAAAGGACAATCTTTACAAGCTCTGGAATCGGATGTCCTCCGGCAGTTATTTCCCTCCTCCGGTAATGAGGGTGGAAATACCCAAGGGAGACGGTCGAATGAGGCCGTTGGGAATACCGACAGTGTCGGACAGAATCGCTCAGCAGATAGTCAAACAGCAATTGGAGCCGGAATTGGAAAAACATTTTCATCCGGATTCGTATGGCTATCGACCGGAGAAATCTGCTTTGGATGCAGTTGGGAAAGCCCGGGAGAATTGCTGGAAATATGACTGGGTATTGGATCTTGATATTAAAGGATTTTTCGATAATATTGACCATGATCTTTTGATGAAAGCAGTTCGGTATCACACGGATGACAGATGGGTGCTTCTGTATATAGAACGGTGGCTGAAAGCCCCTGTGATGATGACAGACCACACACTATTCCATCCAAAGAAGGGAACCCCGCAAGGAGGTGTTATCAGTCCCTTGCTGGCCAATCTCTTTTTGCATTATGCATTTGACAACTGGATGGAAAGGCAGTGCCCGGCCACACCGTTTGAGCGTTATGCGGATGATGCAGTGTGCCATTGTAAAAGCCTTGCCCAGGCTGAATATTTGCTTAGAAAGCTGAATGAGCGAATGGAGAATGTGGGACTGGAATTACATCCGGAGAAGACGAAAATAGTCTACTGCAAGGATACAGACCGGCAAAAGGATTATGCCCTGACAAGTTTTGATTTTCTGGGTTATACATTTCGTGCTCGGAAATCAAAGAACCGATGGAGAAAATTCTTCATTAATTTTTCTCCTGCTGTCAGCAATAAAGCAGCAAAAGCAATTCGGCAAACCTCACGAAAGTGGAATTGGCCCAGGCGCAGTGACAAGAGCCTGGAAGATTTAGCCCACATGTTCAATCCTGTCATTCAAGGTTGGATTAACTACTATGGCAGGTTTTATAAATCTGCACTCTACCCGGCCTTAAGGTGCCTGGATCGCCGGTTGGTGATTTGGGCAACAAGGAAATACAAACGTTTTAGGGGACATCGACGAAGGGCAAGTCAGTGGCTGGCTCGAATTGCACGAAGACAGCCAAATTTGTTTGCCCATTGGAGACTACTCTATGCATAGGCTGGTCAATAGGAGCCGGATGAGCGGAGACGTTCACGTCCGGTTCTGTGAGGGCCTGAGGGGGTGGTTCCCTCGGGCTACTCGACTTATCATTATGGTAAAAAGTTTGAGTGCCGGAAACCGTGTGATGGCCAGTATCAAGAGGTTCCTTGAAAATAAGCTTCGGCTCAGGATTAATGAAAAGAAAAGCAAGGTGGTGCCTGTGGAAGAGTGTGGTTTTCTTGGTTTTGTCTTTGTAAACGGCAAAATCAGATGGAGTGAAAAATCCTTTCTGGAATTTAAACGGCGGCTACGTCTGTTTACCGGAAGGAGCTGGTTTGTATCCATGGAGTACCGGTACAAGAAGTTAGCGGAATATGTGCGCGGCTGGATGAACTATTACGGAATATCGGAGTACTATCGTCCCATCCCGTTAATAGATGAATGGCTCCGCCGCCGGATACGGATGTGCTACTGGAAACAGTGGCGGTATACCCGTACCAAAGTCCGCCACCTGCTTAAACTCGGAACCTCCCAAAAACAGGCCATAATGACCGCTCTCAGCCGAAGGGGGCCATGGCATCTTTCCAGAACCATGGCTACGCAATCGGGCATGACCAATAAATGGCTGTCTGAACAAGGGTTAATATCTGTCAAAGACCAGTGGGTGAAAATTCATTACCCGGCTACGGCCCGGTAACCTTAATGAACCGCCCTATGCGGACCCGCTTGTGGGGTGGTGTGGGGCTGGGGGATTAAAACCCCCGGCTACCCGATTCAGGCGCCAGGGGCGCCGGGACAAGGTACTGGACGAAGTCAGCACCGCGATTCACGGCGGCGGAGCCGCCGTGAACGTCGCTAATCAGCCGCGCGGCTTTTCACATCGGCTGAATTTGCTTAGTTGGCTGTCATAGGATCATCATTTTTTCTTTTCCTCTTACAGGCCAGAGATAAAATTCCGATAACGGCTTATATCCAACGCCAATAGATCCGTCTACCATATACAATACCCATGCATAATTCGTATCATACATACTTGTGGTTGAAGACCAATAAAATTCCTGTACATCATTAAATAAATGACCATCCAGCAAAGCTGGAGAATGTTGGCTTATATCTGTTAAACTCTCCAGTTCAATAATATTGGGGATTCGCCAATCATTGTGTCCATATACCAGTTCTGTATTCATCTTTGAAATCAAATTAAAAGCCGAAGCCCAATCCGTCATTTCACTATGGAAAGTTGCATCTCGTAACCATGTCAGACCTGTATCATTGTCATAGATAGTCTGTTTATTTTTTATGAAACGATCCCTGGTGAACTCAATGCCTGCCTGTAACTCGCCATCTTGACCGGTATCATGACAATCTATAATAATACCGCTTTCATCAAAACAAGTCTTTTGCCCGGTCTGAAACAATTTGCTTTTATTTGGGCTTTCTACAGTTCGGACAGGCCAAACCATATATGAACCATATTTCATTCCCTTGAATACTCTGGCACCTCCCAAATGAATGTACCATGCCTGATCAGGCAATCTTGCACAAGTTGAAGAAGTCCAATAGTAACCGGTAAATACGTTTGTAAAAGGATGGTCGATTGGCAGACTTGGATTAATCGTATTATGACTCATCAAACTCAATAATTCTTTACGATTGGGGATTTTCCAATTTTGGTAGCCATAAAGGGTTGATTTGTTGAGCTCTTTAACAATATTTAAAGCCTCACTCCAACTCATGGGGAAATCTAATAAAGCGGCATTTTTTGTCCACATCAAACCCGTCTGCCTATCAATTACAGTTTCATTCTCTAACAAAAAACGATTCATTCTCCTCCTTGTTTTTAAATGAAAGCTCTCACGGTAGGAAAGCCAGTTATCGGCACCTATAAGTGCAGCAGAGAGGTCTCCCTGTCCCACTCTCTGGGCAGTTACCCGGGTCAACCGACAATTTCTCAGGCGAAACCTTCATCCGCTGGTATCCCGCGCCCTCGCGGCGCCCCAATATGTTGTATCCGGTACAGCTCTCTGAAAAACGAACACTTATAGACAAAAGGCTCGCTCGATTGTATTTCTAAAAGCGGTGCTATTGAGAAATTTATGTTACTAAAAAATGCAGCCGTTAGAACGAATCTTAAACGGTTGCATTCTTATTACTATGGGTGTCGCTAAAATACTTTTTATTGCTTATGTGCTTCAATTCCCAAGACTTTGTAACCCGCATCAGTTATCACCTGGGTAACAAGAGCCTCGTCCACGGGAGAATTTGAGTCCACAATCGCATGCTTTTCTTCAAGATTAACCGTGGTTGAAAAAATCCCCTCTACACCATTGAGTTTCTCTGTTACGGTTTTTGCACAATGCATACAACTCATACCATCAATGTTGATTTTTGTTTTCATTTCCGTCTCCTTGTTTTCAGATTTTATATTTTGATCAGGATACTGTATTCCTTCATCCGGTTTAAAATATCTTAATCTCAAGGCATTGGTTACAACTGATACAGAACTCATTGCCATGGCTGCAGCAGCAAACATCGGGTTCAATACCGGTCCTCCAAATAAATATAGAACGCCTGCTGCCACGGGAATCCCCGCTGTATTGTAGGCAAATGCCCAAAACAGATTCTCTTTTATATTCCGTAAAGTCGCCCGGCTCAGTTGTATTGCTGTCACAACGCCACTCAGGCTGTTCTGCATTAAAACAATACCTGCAGATTCCATAGCCACATCGGTTCCAGATCCAATTGCGAATCCAATATCTGACTGAGCCAATGCAGGTGCATCGTTTATACCATCGCCAACCATAGCCACAAACGAGCCGTCAGCTTGAAGTTGTTTAACGTTCTCCGCTTTTTCGCCAGGCATGACCTGCGATACGACTTCATCTATTTTCACCTGTTTTGCTATGGCGGCAGCCGTTAGTTTGTTGTCACCGGTCAGCATTACCGTTTTAATTCCCATCTTGTGGAGTTTTGCAATGGCATCCGCTGAATCGGATTTCACGACGTCTGCAACCGCAATGATACCGGCTAATTTCCCATCCAATGCCAAATACATGACTGTTTTACCTTCCTTAGATAAGATGTCGGCTTCTGGAATATCGTTTGCAGAGATATTATTTTCAGTCATGAATTCAATATTACCAAGCATCAGATTTCTATCATTTACTTTTGCCCGAATGCCCCGGCCTGCCACTGCAGCAAAATCGTTCAGCTGATGGAAGGGCGTATCCAGCTTTTCATATTCTTTTACAATGGCGGCACCTAAAGAATGTTCAGATCCTTTTTCTGCTGATGCTGAAAACTGTAAAACGTCATTTTTTTCAAAACCGTTAAATGCGATAACATCGGTCACCTTTGGTTCACCCTCTGTGATAGTGCCGGTTTTATCAAACACAATGGTTTTAACCCGGCTGGCGATTTCCAAAGGTTGACCACCCTTGATCAAAATACCCAGAGAAGCCCCCCGTCCCGTACCGACCATAATTGCCGTTGGCGTTGCAAGTCCCAAGGCGCAGGGGCAGGCAATCACAAGTACTGCAATAAAAATTTTCAGCGCAAAGCTTATTTCTGCACCGCCGATAAACCAGGCACTACTTGAAACCAGGGCGATACCAATAACCACCGGAACAAAATAGCCGGCAATGATATCAGCCATTCTTGCAATAGGCGCCTTACTCCCCTGGGCCTCCTCAACCAACTGAATGATCTGGGCAAGCGCTGTTTCTTTGCCGACTCGGTCTGCGCGGTAACGAATCGTTCCGGTCTGATTCATGCTGGCACCAGTAACGGTATCTCCAGCTGTTTTGTCAACCGGGATACTTTCCCCTGTTAACATAGATTCATCGACCGATGTGCGTCCCTCAAGGACAGTGCCGTCCACAGCAATTTTTTCTCCAGGCTTTGCCAACAGCACATCACCTGGAACAACTTGCTCAATCGGCACAATGGATTCCTTACCCTCTTTCACAAGGATAGCTGTTTTAGGCTGCAACCCCATCAGTTTTTTTATCGCACCTGATGTTTTGCCTTTGCTGACAGCCTCCATATATTTTCCAACCTTGATTAATGCGATGATCACCCCGGCAGTTTCATAATACAGGTGCATCACAAGGTCCGTCCTGCCTGTCAGTATCAAGACGGTATTAAACGCACTGTAAACGATAGCTGAGGTTGTACCTATGGCGATCAGAGAATCCATATTTGGATGCCCCCTGAAAAGGGCAGGATACCCTTTAACATAAAAATGGAGACCGCAAAAAATTATGGGAATCGTGAGGAATAGTTGACTCACAGCAAACGTTTTCGGGCTGTGCATCGGACTGATAAAGTCCGGAAGGGGAATGCCGACCATCTCAAGCATGGCAATAAGAAGCAATGGAATCGCAAAACCTATGGAAACAACAAGGCTGGTAAATTGCCGTTTAAGTTCTATGTTTTTCTTATTTTCAGACTCTTCTTCACCGGCTTCCACAAGTTGGTAGCCTGCTGTTTCAACCACATGGAAAATATCAGAAAGATCCAGTTCATTATCTGAAAAAGTTATACGGACTTTCTCGGTTGCCAAATTAACTGTTGCCGATTTTATCCCTTTCACATCGGCAATTGCATCTTCTACTCTCTTTACACATGCTGCGCAGGTCATCCCTTTGACGCCAAACGTCTTTGAATTTTCCGTCTTCTCAGGATATCCTTCGTATCCTGCTTTCTTTATTGCTGCTGTTAGATCCTCTATTTTAAATTTTTCAGGTTGGTATGAAACTTTCAACTTTTCTGTCGCAAAATTTACCGAAGCGTCTTTAACGCCCGGCACCTCTTTTGCGGCATTTTCGACATGACGAACGCATGCGCCGCATGTCATGCCATTGATATCTAATAGTTGGGTCTTAATACTCATAATGACCCCCCTTTTTATATTCGCTTGCTTAAGAGCTGCATTAATTCTTCAATCTTTTCTAAAATATCGTTTTCATTTTTTGACTGCACTGCATGCATTAAGCAATGCTGCATATGTGATTTGAGTATCTCCTGCTCGACTTTGTGAACAGCCGCTTTAACTGCTTTGAGCTGAGTTAAAATGTCAACACAGTACCGGCGGTCCTCTACCATTTTTTTGATACCTTTAATCTGTCCTTCAATACGATTTAAACTGGGTATCTGGTCTTTATATCCGGGGTTCATGTGCCTCCTTTATAATTGATATGTCATACCATATACTATGCCCTGGTAGGGTATATGTCAAGGTCGGCATTTCCCATGTGTTCTTTGTAGGTTCTCAATAGACTTCGATGGTGTGATCTTTAATTATAGCTTATATATCAATCAAGTCATCCAGCATCATATCCATGATATGGTGCCTAATAATTATCCGCCTTCTGCCTAAAAATTAACCAGTCAATTTTAATTAAGATCTCAAAAACATGGACATTGCATGTGATATCAGCATGATACAGTTTTGGCATAGTTGTTGAATTATACAATTACAAATGCGTTGGCATTGATTTTAGCAACCCAAATATAAAGGAGTTTATAGACATGACTAATCATTCAATCAAAAAAGTTTTTATTCTCGGAACCATCCTTCTTCTTACCGGTTTTGCAGCCTATGCATTTGCCCATGGCAGTGGCTATAACATGGGGGGCGGCTATCACAGAGGTGGTTACGGCATGATGAATGGCTCCCATATGGGCGGCCACATGTGGAATGATCTGTCCGTGGAAGATCAGCAGATGATGCACGACCAGATGAATAAATTTTTCTCAGAAACTCAGGAGGTTAGAAGTGAATATTACCAGAAACGCGTCGAATTGAATAAGGAATATTCAAAGCCTGAGAAAGACCAGGCTAAAATAGACGCGTTAGAAAAAGAACTGTTTGATCTGTCTTCAAAGATTGAAAAAAAACGTTTTGACCATAAAAGAGAAATGCAGAAGCTTTTTTCTGACAAAGCCCCTGGTTTTAATTACGGCATGGGCAGGGGTGGACACGGATACGGCGGCTGTTTCTAAACATTGATCACAATGTCGGGGTATACGTTTGACCTTACCCCGGCATTTAGTCTTTGGTTAAGTCGCCTGAGGAGAGCTTCAATACTAAAATGAAAGCAGGTGAAGATGATGAAAAATATAATTTCCCTTGGCATATGGGTATTAGCCATACTATTTGTATTTACAGGAAGTTCCATTGCCGGATGGGGTAACACCCAGGCCTTCTATCCAGGCGCTCACATGATGGGCGGCGGATATATGGGCTGGTCGATGATTTTTTTCTGGGTAATCCTTCTGGTTATATTAATCCTTGTTGTCCGGTGGATAATTAAGCTGAGCCAGTCAGACAATGCCCATCAGACCGCGTTGGATTTATTGAAAAAACGATTGGCAAATGGTGAAATTGATATCGAAGAATTTAAAGAAAAAAGCAAATTTTTATGACCATCCCTTCATTATTAAAGTTACCACTACCAGAATTAAAGTTATCTGTATTTCATTTGACCGGGATGTTACTGGAACCTGAAGAGACGATCTCCGTAATTTCCGGGACCAGTCCCTGGTCTGAATTCATGCGCTCGGATATTTTCCGGACAATGTAAAATCCGAAAACAAGACTGACAAATCCACCAATTATGGCTGAGAGGCTGTTGTCGATGGTCAAAAAATCCCCAAGAGAAGACCCGACAAAGGCCCCTGCAATCAGGAAAATAACTGGGATCAAATAAAAAGCGGCAGCCCCTTTCATGATTTTTGCCCGGCTCATACTGACCGTAACAATGTCCCCTTCCTCAGCACCTTTGGAATTGTGAACCCTGGCTTTTATTTTCGTTCCTGTCAGACAGGAGCGGCACTTGTCCACCTTCCTTGTATCACACCCTGAACAGGCACTTTTTCGATCCATGACGACCTGTGCAAATCCGTTCTTTTCTTTTTTAATAACAAGCCCTCTTGTATGCATCATATCTTCTTTTTTCATTGTTCGTCTCCTTTGCGTTGTACAGTCTTAAACTGTTTGTGACCACGGATATGCTGCTTGCTGCTATGCCAAGGGCTGCAAGATTAGGATGCAACTGCCTTAAAAATTCCGGGAACATGTCAAAATATTTATGATTACTTTTAATACGATAAAGAGCAAGACACGTGCCGCCTTATATTTTTCATTCAACAATTTTAAATAAAATAGAATATTGATCTTTGAGCTTGATGGGTTTTTATTTGATTAAGAAAGAGTGGATAATTTTTAGCCACTGATTTGGATAAAATATAGCCATCCTTATATTTTAAAATCTGTAATCAAGCATATCCTTTGCTGGATGGGATCAAGGGTATCAACCACCATCTCACAATTAATCCATGACGCCGTATTCTTTGAGTTTTAGGTGAAGGGTCCTTCTGGCTATACCTAACCGCCTGGCGGTTTCACTCTTATTGTTTCCTGTCTTTTCCAGCATTTTCAATATGGCAAGTTTTTCAATCTCGTGCAGAGATCTGTCTCCTAAATCGATTGAATTGTTGTTGCGATTTCCGGTCTCTGACGATTCGGCGCTTTTATCTTCGATCTGGATTTCATGGGCTCCCAGATAATTCTGGGTTGAAAGTATAACACTTCGCTCAATTGTATTCATTAACTCCCGGACATTTCCCGGCCAGTTATGATTTGTCAGCTTGTCCATTCCATCCGGGGTGAATCCCTTAATCGGTCTGTTGTTTTTTTCAGAATAGATCTTTAAAAAATGCTGTGCAAGAAGAGGTATATCGCCAGTCCTCTGCCTTAACGGAGGAACTTTGAGAGTGATCACATTCAAGCGGTAATACAGATCCTCTCTGAAATCATCGCTGGCTATCAGGTCAACAAGGTTCTTGTTGGTTGCCGCAATTATCCTGGTATCTATTTTGATTGATCTTTCCCCGCCAACAGGAGTGATTTCTCTTTCCTGCAGTGCTCTTAGCAGTTTGACCTGCATGGACATTGATGTCTCACTGATTTCATCTAAAAAAATGCTTCCATGGTCGGCCAGTTGAAATTTCCCTTCTTTACTGCGGTTTGCGCCTGTAAAAGCGCCTTTTTCATGGCCGAATAACTCAGATTCCAGTAATGTCTCCGTAATTGCCGCACAATTGATTTTTATAAAAGGTCCATTTTTGCGATGACTGTTGTAATGAAGCGCACCAGCGATCAACTCCTTCCCTGTGCCTGATTCCCCGTTGATTAGAACCGTGGCGTCTGTCCCGGCAACCTGAGAAACGGTCTGAATCAGTTCCTTCATGGATTCATGTCTGCCAATGATATTACTGCAGTCAAAATTTTTTCCAAGACTCTCCCTGAGCTGTAGGTTTTCTTTTTTGAGTCGGGTGTGTTCAAGAGAACGTTGGATAGTAAGTTTCAACTTGTCGAAGTCAAACGGCTTGGTCAGGTAATCGTATGCACCATTCTTCAAAGCATCTACCGCAGTTTGGACGGAAGAAAAAGCCGTCATGATAATTACGGGTATGGCAGGATTTATTTTTTTTATTTCGGCCAGGGCAACCAGTCCGGAGACTTTTATCATTTTAATATCCATAAGAATCAGATCGTAGGGCTTTTTTTCAACCAGATTAATGGCAACCTGCCCGTCGTCCGCTTCCTCAATGAGATACCCCCATTTGGCCAATAATGTTTTAAGCATATTCCGGTGAGTCTGATCATCATCAACAACCAGAATCGTGCTTTTGTTTTTTTTCATATTCAGGATATCCTTTTGGGTAAAAAAACTTTAAATACCGTACCTTTTCCCTGTTTGCTCGAAACCTCTATTCTCCCTTTATGAGCCTTTACGATATTATGCACGATAGACAGTCCAAGTCCTGTGCCGGAAAGCTTTGTCGTGAAATAAGGTTCAAAAATATCATGAAGTTCTTCCTGCTTTATTCCGCATCCTGTATCAGACACTTCAATAATAATGGTTTCACCAGACATTTCATTATATATTTTAATATTCAATACACCTGAATTTTCCATGGCCTGAATTGCATTGAGGCAGAGATTAAGCAATACCTGTTTCAATCTGTCCGCATCCGCATTGATCTGGGGCAGCCCAGGTTCGATAGCTGTGTTTATTTCGATATGTTCTGCATCCGGTTCATAGGCGATCAACTGCAGGCATTCGGAAACAAGCGCGCCAACATCGACTGGACTTCCTGAAACAGCTACCGGTTTGGCAAGTTCTACCAGCTCCCCAACCACTCGATTCAGCCTGTCTACCTCTTTGGTCATCGTGTCGGCTATCGTGAAGTTTTCAGAATCAGGATCAAAAATCTCTTTGAAAAAAGTAGCGTATCCTTTCAGGGAACTCAAAGGGTTCCTTATCTCATGGGCCACGCCAGCCGCAAGCCTGCCGATTGCAGCAAGCCGTTTATTTTGTTCAATCTCAGTTCTAAGACGATGAAGTTCTGTTTTATCACGCAGGATCAGCAGGGTGCCCAGAGAAGTTCCCTCTTTATCAAATAGCGGACTGACAATTGCTTCCAGTGTACTCTCTGACTTGTCACCTCTTTTAATTATAATCTCTTTTTCAATCAGGCCCTTTTCGCCTGGAATTGTTTCAAGCAGATGTCTGATTTCACCGGGAAGAACATTGTCGATCCCCTGTAGATTGAGATCCTGAGAGATATCCAGAATAGCTGAAGCTGCGGGATTGATTGAAATGACCCGGCTGTTCATATCAGTGGCGATCAGCCCTATCGGCATATTTTCCACAAGATTATCGGAGAATACCTGTATTCTTGAAAGAGATGATCTAGCCTGGCTGTACCGCTGAACGATAAATACCAGGACAAACCCGGTAAACCCTATCAACGCCAGAATTATTCCCATCATTATCGCATGCTGGGTATCACTCCTGTCCGCACTTGTGATCAATTCCATGTCAAGGCCGACAAAAATTATCGTATCTTTATACAAATCAATCTCATTGAACCAATTGCCATGCATTCTGCGATGCATGCCCATCATCAAGTTTGAGCGATGTGATCTGTTCGTGTTTAGCGGTGAAAATTTTTTGTGTACCTCAAATACCTGATTACCGCTTTGATCTTCTATAATTCTCCATCCGGTTTTATTCTCCTTAATCACAGCCTGAAGATCCAGATCCCGGCCATACAGGTTTCCTTCTTTTTTTTTCTGATTGTGAACCAGTATTTCCCCATCCTTATTTACAATAAACAGGTAAGAAATGTCGGGCAGTGCAGCGGTTTCTGCCAGCAGATTTTCCACAGCAGTACCAGACCACCTCATATTCATCATCCCTGTATAGGTTCCGGCCTCAAATGCCCTGATCAATGCAGTGCCCTTTTCAAGCAGCAGGTTTATACTTTGCTCTTTTTGCTTGTTGATCCTGTCAATCGTCATAAAGGCGAAAATTGGGAAAAGAACAATAATCGTTCCAATGAGAATCAGGGGAGGGATGTTCGTTGTGATTTTAATTTTTTTCATTAAGGGCTCATGTCGCGTTTTGGGTCTTAGTTAATCATCAGCTCAATAAGTGAGTGAAACAGGGATTTTCCTCGTTTACCAACATTATGAACGAACGCCAAAAATCCGAGGTAAAAAGGAAGTTTCTCCTATGAGATACCTCGATGTGGGCGAATCCAGCTTCGGAGTAATGACCAGAAGCCCTCCATTGTATTCACATGGACTTCATAAAATCCGTCTCCATCGTCATCTCTGCTATATTCACCGGCTCCATGCTTCACATTTTCATGATCATAAACCCATTCGTCCAAACGGTCATAAATGGCAGACTCATCGGTGTAGACCAATGTTCCTGGTTGTATAGTGGCCCTTATCAAAGGCTCAATGGTGGTCTGCCGGACATTGGGGCGCATTTGAATCACAACCTGCCCACACCGTTGTATCATCCCGAAAATAGGTGGCTTCTCTTTTTCCTGCGTACCACGCTCTATAGCACCTTTTAATCGGTTACGGCGACCATCTCGACGTTTTTTTGATACAGCCTCGGGGTTGCCTTTGTGCTCTGCAACGATATATATACACCTCATCGCACTCAACCTCTTCCTGAAGGGTTATCTGAGGCTTTTTTTTACCACGCCTTCGCGTAGTTGAGTAGCCATATTGTGAATAGCTCCACGATTAAGATCCAACTCTGAGTGTAATTGCACATTGGGAAAATATATCATTAAAGGACTTTTATCACTACAGCGACACTTGTTTTTTCATACAAAAAAAAAGGGGGGGGGGAATCACCACATTTTAGCTGATTTAAAGCTATAAAATACTCCATCGACAGAGGCGATTTCGGAAGTGTCGCTGTAGTGTTATCATACAAAAACGTAATACCCAAAAAAGGATGACATGAAAAAAGCATCATGGGTTGGTGTCTGACAATCAAAATCCTAAACAAAGGATAGCTCCCAAATTCACCTATGCGTATATTGGTTAAAGGTCATAACCTCTGCCTCAAAAAAAATGAATAATTTTGATCGATAATGCATTGACATATATCAAGTTCTCTCTTTTTTTGAGAACTTGATATATGTCAATGAAACAACCCGGTATTTCCGATAAGAAAGAGTCAGCATGACAATTTAAAACAAAGACAATAAATGTGAAAGGGAAAAACATGAAAGTTTTGAAACTCACAGAGACAAACGAGTTTAAACCTGGAGCCATGAAAAGATTTTTTTTAGTTCAAACGTCAGAATTTTTCAAAATCATCAATTTTAATCTTGATGCCGGCGTGACGTTTCCAGTGCACTCCCACGATCTGGACGGGGAATTGTCCATCCAGGTTCTTGAAGGAAAAGGGTGGTTTCTGGGGGAAAATGATACAAAAATTCCAGCCAATGAAGGTGATATTTTGATTTCTGAAATCAGGGAACCCCACGGGGTCATGGCGGATACCAAAATGCGGATCATCGTCACCATTGCTCCGCCGATCTGATGGGACACAGCCCGGCGGCAAACCTAAAAATGCAGCCGCTCAAAGTAACTTGGGCGGCTGCATTTACGTTTTGCATTAACTATTGTTTGAAAATTTCAGGTGGTTTTGTCGTACTACCGGTGGCGTTTGGATAATTTTCCGCTTTGTAGGATTTTTCACCGGTTTCAATCAGGTGGTTGGCTTCTTCCATAAACGTGTTGAACCGTTTTTTACATTCATAAAATCCATGCCACCACGAGTAGTCCGGGGCCATCATTGCAGCCCCCATCCTTGCCCGGCGCCCTTCGTGGTGCCATAGTTCATAGTACTCCACCTCAAGAGGCTCATCAAAAAAACGGGTTTTGTCGAGCAAGCCTTTTGCGTAGAGTTCGTCAAGCTTGGCCTTAGCCGGTTTGAAATAAACCTCATTATATTCTTTGATGGTCTGATCCATCTGGCTGTAATGGGATTCGGTCCACCTTTTTCCATGACACTGCATACAGATTTCCTGCATTTTAGTCCGTTCTTCCTGCCAGTTTGTCTGGGCCGGAAGCGGTTTAAAATCTTCGGGCCTGATTGTCAATGGGGCTTGCAATTCCCAGGATAATCTTTCAGTGACATCATGGGAGGTCATCACACTGCCGGCACCGGACATATGACACGAGGCACAGGTTGGTCCCCTGAAATCAACACCAGGACTCCATGTGCCCGGAGCGGCGGTCCAGTTGTATTCATCCCCAAATGCATCGTAAATATCCCCATGTTTTGACTCTGTAAAAATTTCAATCTGGGGATGATCCGGACCAAGGTGGCATTGCCCGCAGGCCTGGGGTTTTCTGGCCTCCATAACAGAAAAACGATGTCTTGTATGGCAACTTGTGCAACTGCCTTTACTGCCGTCAAGATTCAGCCGTCCCACACCGACGTTGGGCCAGGTTGTCGGATCAAGTTCTTTGTCTTTTAATTTTAAAATGGTGCCGTGGCAATGGTAACAGCCGTTTACCCGCTCAAAGTCACTGTTCATGCCATCGTTGAGCCAGGGATCTATTTTCCAGATAATCTCAAGGGTATTGGCATGTTTACTCTTGCTGTATTGCATTGCTTCATCCGGATGGCAGCGGGAGCAGTCTTTGGGGGTGACCACGGCGGAAACCGGAACCATGTATTTTTTTTGCCCGTATTTCGTATCGTTTGCTTCGTACTCTTTAAAGTGTGATTGACTGACGTCCGGATCATGAGCCTCGGCAGCGTGACAGTCGTAACAGGTGATATTGGCGCCGGCATGACGGCTGGCCGCCCAGTCGGAAAAATGCCGGGATGCTGCTTTTTATGACATTCGATACACGCCATAGCCTCAGGTGACATGGACCGCTCGATTCTAAACTCTTTTGATTTTGGTATATTCATCTGGACATCCGAACATAAAACTGCGGATGTGGATATGCCGGTGATAAATACACCCGCCAGAAGTGCACTCAATTTTTTTTTCATGGTATCCCCTTATTTTATGTGTAACCGTTACAAGGTTTATAAAGCCTAAATCCCCAATCCTCTATAAGGTGCCTGTTTTTCTTTATACTTATAAATTTCACTGTCCACATGGACCAGATTTCTGTGGCAGTCTACACACTTTTTTTCATATCCTTTTTTAGGGTATAGAACTGTCCGGTGGGCCAGCATGGCTCCCCTTTTATCCGGCATATTCAAAAGATTTCGGTGACATTTTCGGCATTGTGCATTTTTAAAGGTTGCATAAGTATGCTCACGGCTCTTTTCCCGATCATAGGTCCCATAGGCAAAATGGACGAATACATCTTTGATGCCGTGGGCTGTTTTTGTATAAAAAAAGTTAATTGTATCCTGCGGGGCAGGCAGGTGGCAATCCATACAATCAGCCACAAACCCCTGGGCGTTGTTTACATGGGTAGAGGTCTTCCAGGCATTAAAAGCGGGTTGAATTTCGTGGCAGGAGGCGCAGAATCCAGGCGTTGATGTTCTCACCATTGTATAGTAGGTCAGGCTAAATACAGGAAAAGCGATAATAATGCCGATAAAGACAAAAATTGCGGGTTTGAGCATTTTTTTCATTTGAAACCTCACGCCTGTTAACCTATTAAAATTTATTTTCGAAATAAAATTGCCCGAGCTTCCAGGTATAATTTATGCTGATTCTTAAAAATTTTAACATAGATAACCGGGGAAACTTGGAATTCTTACCTCCGAGCATTCTCTAACTCAGCCAACCTCTTTCGATTCTCCCGTTCTTCCTTGTATCTCTTAGTAATGTCTCTCGCGCTTGACAACGCCCCAATCACATTCTTTGCGGAATCTAAAACAATAGAAAAACCGAGTTCAACGTAAATGACAGACCCGTCTGCATGTAAAGATTTCGTAGGCAAGGACTTCCCAACATACTTTGTTTCCCCCCTTTGCATCGCTTGTTCATATCCGCGCCAGTGGGCCTTTCGTAAGTTTTGCGGAACTATGATGTCTAAGTTTGATCCGATTGCTTCCTCTTTGGTAAATCCAAAAATACGCTCAGCCGCCAGATTCCATACACGTATTGTCCCTTCAGTATCAGCAAATATCATTGCATCGGGATTTTGCTCTATAAGGCTGTCCATGAATCCGTTGTTCATATTTACATCGTCTCCGCAAGATGTGGGGTTGTTGGAATCCTACTTCCCGGCACTATAATATTAACCTTACCGGCCATAGGATAAGAGTACCGGTAACTTTGGTCGTCCAGGGTAGTGAGGTGTAAATTCTCTTTTAACTACGGATATAGCTTTGCTTCGTAGCCGTATAGCTGCGTTATAACGAACAAGGCGAAACAACGCTTCCGCAGTACGATATTATCGGGCTATTTGCCAGACCGCGCCCGTTTGACCACATGAACGTCTCGCATCAGTGGGTTGGGCTTTGGCCATGCCCAACTGCATGCGCTTGTGTGTGTCGGGCACGGTACCTGTTTTTAAAAGTAAATCAAATGTATAAAATTCCGATACATTTGGCAAGTCATAGGCCATTTTATCGTTCAGACACAAAATGTTTATATATTTTTATAAGAAACCATAGATAAGAGGGCGAAGCGCCTGCAGCGCCCGTTTTAGCCTGCATTGTTGGTATCTTTAGTTTCATTGTTTGTTGTGGGTTTGCGGCCCATGTACGTTATAAAAACCGGTATGCTTTCAGTTGCTGAAAAAACAATACCGGTTCTATTTTTTACGAGTTCGGGCAGGATTAATTGCCGGCCATCATGGCTGCAATATCCTCGTCCACCGTACCAATGGGCTTGATGTCAAATTTTTCCACCAAAACCTTGGCCACGGCCGGAGACAAAAAGGCCGGAAGTGTGGGTCCAAGGCGGATGCCCTTGACACCGAGGGAAAGCAGGGCCAGGAGCACGGCCACGGCTTTCTGCTCATACCAGGCAATGTCGTAGGAGATGGGCAAATCATTAATGTCGTCCAGACCAAACACCTCTTTGAGTTTCAGGGCAATGACCGCCAGGGAGTAGGAATCGTTGCATTGACCCGCATCCAGTACCCTGGGAATACCTCCGATATCGCCTAAGTCAAGCTTGTTGTAGCGGTACTTGGCACAGCCGGCTGTGAGGATCACCGTATCCTTGGGCAGCTTTTCAGCAACTTCTGTATAGTAATTGCGGTTTTTCTGCCGGCCGTCGCAGCCTGCCATGACCACAAAACGTTTAATGGCGCCGGATTTTACCGCATCAACCACCTTGTCGGCCAGGGCCAGGACCTGGTTGTGGGCAAATCCGCCCACAATGGTGCCCGTCTCAATCTCTTCGGGAAGAGCGCATGTTTTGGCCCTTTCAATCAGGGCTGAAAAATCCTTGGCTCCGCCTTCGGGCCGGTCTGCAATGTGTACCGCGTTTTCATACCCCACCACGCCGGTGGTAAAAAGGCGGTCCAGGTAGGTGTTGCTCTTTTTCAGAGGTACCAGGCAGTTGGTGGTCAGCAGGATAGGACCGTTAAAGGATTCAAATTCTTTATTCTGCTGCCACCATGAGCCCCCGTAGTTGCCCACGAAATGATCGTATTTTTTAAATGCCGGATAATAGTTGGCCGGCAGCATTTCACCGTGGGTGTATACATCAATGCCGGTGCCGGCGGTCTGTTTGAGCAGATCTTCCATGTCTTTAAGATCATGGCCTGAGATCAGAATTCCTGGATTTTTACCCACACCGATGTTGACTTCGGTAATCTCCGGATTTCCGTAGGCTGTTGTATTGGCTTCATCAAGCAGGGCCATGGTGTTAACGGCGATTTCTCCGGCCTTCATGACCATGGCGATCATCTCATCCACGGACAGGTCCTTTGTGGTGGAGACCAAAGCTTCCATGATAAAATCGTTGATTTCATCTTTTTGACATCCCAGGACAGCGGCGTGGTCGGCATAGGCGGCCACCCCTTTAAGGCCGATAATCAGCAATTCGCGCAGGGAACGGACATCCTCGTTTTCCGTGGCCAGAATGCCTACGGTTTTTGCCTTTTCTGCAAAATCGGACACATCCCCGGTCCAGGTAGCTGCTTCAGGCAGTAGACCGTCAAACGCTGTATTGTTTTTCTCTTTGTATGCGGCCAAAAACCTTGACCGGATCAGGTCTTTGCGCTTCAGACCGTCATTGATCATACTGACAAATCGTGCATCGTCCCAGTTGGCATTGGTAATGGTGGCAAACAGGCATTGTACCACAAAATCGTCATTGGACCGGTCGGGATTGCCCAGTTCTTTGAGCTTTTCACCATAGACAGAGATTCCCTTGAGCACGAAAATCAGCAAATCCTGGAGGTTGGCGGTTTCTTCGGGCTTTCCGCAGACACCTTTTACGGTGCAGCCGATGTTTTTTGCGGTTTCCTGACATTGAAAACAAAACATGATTATTTGCTCCTTTTTTGGGCTATGATACGGGTGTGGATAAAATTAAACAGGTTGTTTTTATCTATAATCGTTTTCTTTGTGTTTCCGGGCGATGGCACCTGCCAGATCATCTAGGGCATTGAATACACTTGCGGTTGGGACGCCTTTGCAGAGAACCGGATCAATTACCTCGACCTTAAGGTTGGGAATCATCCCGGCAAGAGTATCCACGGTTTTGCCACCCCAGCCATAGGAGCCTACTACAGAGAGAAATTTTGTGTTGGGCCGCAGGGCGTTGGCCAGAAAAGCGGCATAGGCGGCATAAGGATGGGGGCCGGCCAGGATGGTAGGAGTTCCCACAACAATGGTAGCGGCATCTACCAGGGCCATGGCCAGCTTTCCGATATCGGTGACAGCCAGGTTAAACTGTTCCACCCTGACCCCCTTGTCCACCAGGGCACCCACAAGGTGCTCCACCATGAGTCTTGTACTTTCGTGCATGGATACATAGGGGATAACAACGGTGTTTCTGGGGGCACCCTCGGTCCACTTTTTATATGCATCAAGAATAAAACCGGCATCGGGAAATATCTGGCCGTGGCCCGGGGCGATCATTTTAATGTCATAGGGGGCCAGCTTTTCCATATTTTTTTTAATGATGCTTCTAAAGGGCATCATGATTTCGGCAAAATACCGTTTGGCCGCCTCATACACCCGGCCCTGATCCGTAACAAACAGGTCGCTTGAGGCAATATGGGAACCGAAGAAATCGCAACTGAACAGAATTTTGTCCTCTTCCAGAAAGGTTACCATGGTTTCAGGCCAGTGAACCCAGGGGGTAAAAATAAATTTCAGGGTTTTATCCCCCAAAGAGAGTGTCTCCCCGTCTTCTATGGAAACGAAAAAATTTTCCGGAATATTCAGAAGATCCTTGAGAAGATCCTTGGCCTTGGGCGTGGATATGAGTTTAGCATTGGGATATTTTTCAAGGACCTGCATGATCGTTCCTGAATGGTCCTGTTCCGCGTGGCTTGAGATGATGTAATCGATATTTTTGACCCCTTTAAGCTGGCCCATGAATTCTTTGGCCATGGGAGGATCAACCGTGTCAATCAATGCCGTTTTCTCACTTCCTTTAATAAGATAAGCGTTGTAGCTGGTCCCATCCGGAAGGGGAACAAGGGCGTCAAACAGTCGACGGTCCCAATCCACTGAGCCCATCCAGTAAATGTCTTCTTTGATCTTTCGTGCTTTCATAGCGTTCCTCCTATTTTATGGTTTTTGTTCTTGAATTTGTTGGTATGGCTGTATTTTGAATAACCCTGTTAATCTGATCGACAAAATGATTCAGATTAAGTCCATATTCTCCTGCAATATCCGTCACTGTGTGAAAGGTCTCTGCCGGACAGCCGATACAGAGCAGCCCCATGTCCATAAATAATTTGATAAGCGTCGGATATTGGTCTATTAATTCTTTGATCGTGATGTTCTTTAACTCAGGACTGTTCAAAATCGTTTTCCTTTTAAATAACGGCCATACCCTGAAGGGCAGAAACCCGGAACCACCAGGACATACGATTCAACGTTGCCTGAAATAACGGTTGGACTTTAGGCTTAATTCTTCCGGCCTTTAATAGTAAAGATAGAAATAAACCTTATTTGAGACGGCTTCTTTGTTCTGGCGCAAACAATGGAAAGCTATTTTTACTGATGATGAAACATTTAACTTAAAAATTACAATCCGCCGAACAAACAAAATAACATATTTTCATCCGATTTCGGCAAATTTGTTCAGGGAATGGGGATCGGTGATAATAATTTGTTCACGGCCGGATTTTATCCAGCCTTTTTTTTCCCAGGCACTGAGGGTGCGGCTGACGGTGTATAAAGTGGTCCCTGCATAGTCGGCAATATTCTGACGGCTTAAGGGCATATCAATCTGAATCCCCGACCGGGTTCTGGTCCCGGCCCGCCTCATGATCCGCAGCAGGGTACGGGCAATCCGCTGATTTACATGCTCGGTACACACTTCAAGGTATCGATTCTGCAAATCATCAATACGTTCCAAAATGGTGTTTAGCAGATTGGCTGTGACAGCCGGATATTTTTGCATGAGGTGCAATATTGTCGGTTTGTCCCACAAGGTTACCTCGGTCTTTTCTATTGCCTCAGCAGTGACCGGGTAATCCCAATTTTTAAGTACAGCCACTGCGGCTGTCAATTCTCCGGTACTGATATAGCGGAGAATGACCTCTTTGCCCTGCTCGTTCAGTTTGCTCAGTTTTAACCGGCCCCGGTTCACCAGTACAACATTTACGGCTGGATCTCCTTGATGAAACAGAATACTTTTTTGGGGCATGATTACCCTGCGTCCACTTTTTAATACATCTGCATATTCCTGGTCGGCAAGATCTTTGAAAATTTCTGACAGATCAGTTTCATCAAAAATATTTGGCATTGCATTCATGAGGGCTTCCGTGTGGATTGAGTAGTTTATTATACTTCATTCGTTTTAGCAGGAGCGGATGATATGTCAAGAAGAAACCAGCTGAAAACTTAGGCTTTACGCCCTAAAAATCCAAATTGTAAAATAGTGAGGAAAATTTTGCCATATGATATAATAAAGGGGTTTATCAAAAAAATTTTGCTTGACCCAAGCCTGAATTCTCTGTTAACCAATACTCGCTATGAAGGTTAACCAAATATTGCCGGATAAAAGGCAGATGATTCTTAAAGTTTTGTACCAGTCGGATGAAGAACCTGTTTCAGCGGTCAAAATCAGTGAAGCTGCCGGAATTTCCTGGATAACGGTCTGGAAACACATTAAGGCCCTGAAATAAGCTATCGTGGATATTAAAGCCCTGCCAACAAAGTACAAACTTCAAGATGCCGGCAACCTGCTGTATCCTTTTTGTTTCCCTCAGGACAAAATTTTCCACTTCTCGGAACTTGATTCTACCATGGACTAAGCCCGGGAGACGGCCCGGCAAGATCAAGGGGTCCACTATAATAGTTGCGTCATTGCCGAAGTCCAGACAACCTCCAGGGGCCGGCTGAACAGACAGTGGTCCTCTGCCCGGGGCGGGCTTTGGTTTACCCTGATCCTTAAACCGGATTTGCCGCCCCCCTTGGCTTGGACCGTGAACTTTGTCACATCTACCTGCACGACCGAAGTGCTGACCGATTTATTTGACTTCGATGTCTGCGTCAAATGCTCCAATGACCTAATTCTCAAAGGCCGCAAACTGTCCGGAATGCTGTCAGATTGTCCGGATATAGAACGAATCAAAAGAACTCTGAAAACACTTTATAAAGAACACGATGAAATTGGTGATGCAGTTTATAAGATTCGCAAACTTGCAGGTGATTACAAAATTCCAAAAGACGCATGCAACACATTTGTGCTCACGTTCAAAAAATTAAATGAGTTTGAAGACGATCTGCATAAGCATGTCCATCTTGAAAACAATATTCTTTTTCCAAAAGCAGGACGACTCTAATACTTTTTGTCTTATGTTTTTTTGAAAAAAACATAGAATCATCTTAAGTTTAAAGCGGACTTCTTCCAGTTTTTTTTAAATGGTTCAATCTTGGCATCCTAAGATGACGCGTGAGGCGGAAAATTTTTTAAAGGCGGTTTAGCCCCCGTTTTGGCATGGTCTTCAATCAAGGATAAAAAACGCCTCAAATTAACCTATGTCAATGACAACAGAGAGATTTCAGATAAACTCCTGTGTACCAATAACCTGTAATTAGTACAGGAGATATTATGATTACATTCAAAGGAAAAACCGCAGTTATTACATAAGGAGGTAGTGACGGTATCGGATTTGCCATTGCCAAGAACTTCGCTGCCCATGGTGCAGATCTTGTTATCATAGGAAGATACCTAAACAATTGGCGGAAAAGGCCTACAACCTACCCTGAAGGGCGACCACGTTTTGCCCGTGGAGGCGGATATGTTACAGGCGGGTGTTTTGAAAAATTTTTTTCATTCAGTCGAAAAACAGGGCGTCCGGGGGGATATCCTGGTCAACAATACTAGGATCGGTTGGTTCACACCCTTTTCCCAGATGTTGAAGGCTGATTCTGACCGGCACTTTTCCCTAAACGTCCAGGCACGTTTGCGGCGATGATTTAAAAGGTATTTTCATACTTTTTCCCTTCCGGTAAACACCGCCACCATTTTTGATGGTTTTGAATCTTAACTGCAGCTATCATGGTCCAGTTACATTTTAATCTATCTTTTTGAAGCTATGTAGAGTTGTGTTTTTATTTCAGTTGGTTATGAATTTTAAATAGTGCGTTATAGCACTACACTTGTGGATTGTCCTCATAACCCAATGAAAATATGGATTTTTTAAGTAGGCCATTAACATAAAAAATTTCATCAAATGATACGATATTGCATTGCGAATGGTGTAGTGCTATACAAAAATATAACTATTATGATTTCATAGACTTAATATTTTTTGTTCGAAAAGATGGGTTAAAAAATCATCGTTGAGCATAGCGAATAAGGTCCGTTGAGTGAAGCGAATAAGGCAGGACGTAAAGTTGAACACCTTGAAAAGTGGGCCTACTTTACATGTCCTGCCCTCCTATCCTCGAAGATTTATACAGAATATTCGAGATAAATACAGATATTTGGAGAATTCTTCAAAAATCTACATTTTTCGATAAAAAACATGCAGAAATCTATGAAAAGTATACAGAAATCTATAATAATCGCTAAATTTTTATTCAAGTTTGTCACTTATTAAATTAACAGCGGATTTTGCCTGGGAAGGTGCTAAATGAGCATACCGCATTGTAATATTAATACTGCTGTGGCCAAGCAATTTACTGACCACCTCAAGTTTAACCCCATCCTGGACAAGCCAACTTGCAAACGTATGTCGCAATGTGTGGAAGACAACTTTATGCCTGGAATCTTTGATCCCATCATTCAGGCCGGATTCTTTAACAGCCTGTTCAAATATTTTTGGTGCGGAAAAGGTAAATATTTTATTACTTTTTTTATCCGAGATTATTTTAAAAGCTGTGCCATTTAAAGGAACGACTCTGTTTTTATGAGTTTTAGAGTCTAAAACACAAATATGCCGGTCACTGTCGTTGATATTTTCAGAACCGAGATTAAATATCTCCCCTCGCCGCAGCCCGGTGTTAACGGCAAATAATGATATTTCAAACCAGGCATTTGATTTTTGCTTTAAAATATTTAGAAGACCGTCCAATTCTGGCTTTGAAAGATAACGCAACCTACGGTTGTCAAATTTTGGCATCACATTTTTGAATTTAGGCACCTGCACAGAGTGGTCATAATCGACAACCCGGTTAAGGATTCTACGCAGTAAGGATAAGCAATGAAAAACAGTCTGAGGACTCAAATTTTTTGATTCCAACGATTTGCGTAGTTCAAGAAGATCGTAAATGGTCAATTCCTTAATGGTTTTTTCTCCAACTATCGGGGCAATATGGTTTTTCCATCTGCCTGTCTCCGTCGTTTTACATCTCTTTGAAAATGATTGTAAGATAAAATCATTATAAAACTTCCACGCTTCATCAACTTTTCTGATCTCTTTCAATTAAATACCCCCTAAATAGGAAAATTATGTAACACAATTCAAGTAAATGCAAAATCCATACTAAAAGATAGTCTTAGTGAATTTAGATAGTTATGGCTTAGCGTACTTGTTGGGAAGTTACAAAATCTGCACTTAACTAAAATAATTGTTGCTTTTTTTTGAAAGCAGCCTATACTGTGCGTTAAGCGTAAGGTTTTAGAAAGAAGTCTTTACGGAAAGGTAAGGTGACGGCCTGCAAAGCCGTTATTCCCCGGTTCAAATCCGGGAGCCGCCTCCAACCCAAATTTTAAGGGCTTAGAAGAATCTTTTCTTCTGAGCCCTTTTTTATTTGGGCTCTCCTTAAGTGGCAGTCTGGAAAAAGATACCAGATCACCTGTCTTAAATCCTTTTTTTGCAATACCGCAAAACTCACCTTTTTTGATTATCCTGTGGTAATTCCAGCCAGCGTGCCGTCAATTTTTCCAGTTCCGTTCGAACTTTTTTGCCGGAACGGGTATGGAGTTTGAAACGATTACGGTGATTGCAAAGTCGTTGTCACTCTTCACGGAATACCTCCATATCAACAGATGAGAATGCGCTAATCGTTTCCTCAAGATTTCCCGGGCGCGGAATCAATTCCCACGCTCCAGAACATTGGATCATACGCTTTGTAGCTCCTTTTTGCCCTGTTGTTCGCAGTAGGCGCTGATTGAGTCCGCGGAATTCACTTTCCCGATCATTATTCGTTCTCGGCAAAGCAGGTAGATCATAAGTGTGAAACAAGCCGGAGGCGTAATTACGAGTAGTTTTACGGATCTTGCTTGCGAATATGAACAGTGTCGGATTATCCTTGTTTTGCTCAAGTAACTGGTCCAGGTACTCAACCAGTTCGTTTTCTACCTCATCTCCCGTTCGAGACGGGTTTTCGTCTGGGTCGAGCAACGTCGAGATATGAATCAACCAGCCGGCAACTTCACTCAATTGATCATAGTCATCCGTAAAGCATTTGAGGGCTTCACTCAGACCGTGCTGTAACCGGATCGACTGAATGTTGTTCCGTTTTCCCATCGGCAGTAGGATTTTCAATGACAGCTGACGGCAGCAAACCCGTTACCGTCAATACTCCGGGTTGTTCCAGATGCTCCGGGCGGATGATCTCGCCAGCCTTTTCCCGGACCGTTTTCCTGAGTTCAACTTTCATTGTCTCATCAGTCGATGCTGCCGGTTCAGCAATATTTTTGAGATAATGCAACTGGCAGAAAGGGTGTCGGGCTTCACTGATGGTGATTCTGCCGGCTAAATCCGAGTGAATCTCTTCGAAAGTACATCTGCTGGCCTGTCGTTGCCATCCGATCGTTGTAATGACGTCAAAACCATAGGTGCAATACATCGGAGCAATTTGCTGCCATTCAGAGGATCGCCACTTTTCCCCGTAATTGGTGCAACCGGGACTGTCGCACTGCTTGGGCCAATAACCGACTTCCACTGTCGATGACAGGTTTTGTACAATTTTATGTCCGCTTGAATAACGACTCAACTTCAGTTGTTCACCACATAACGGACATTGATCTAATTCGCAAATATACATTTCCGATGTTTGAGGGTATAATGTACAGCGTGTTCTCATGGCATATTCTCCTTTGGGAGTCTTTGTTTTTGGCAAAACATTTATTGCCATGAGAACTTCCTTTATTCAACCCTTTTCGGGGTGAGTTTTGCGGTATTGCCAAATTTGCATTTGATTGTGAATAATGCCAGATTCCTTATTTTGCCATGGATTCAATCAAAAAATTTGGCATCCAAAGTTCTCTCATTAATCACACACCGACTCCCTGATGATTGGCACAACAAGTATAATATCCGACCTGTCCTGCTTGAGACGTTTGTTCAAAAAGATCGTTTCGCAGGGACCTGTTATAAAGCCGCAAACTGGCAAATTGTTGGAGAAACTAAAGGGCGTGGTAAATTAGGTGCTAACCCAAAGAAAGGGACGGTGATTGTTCCCATCAAAGATGTTTGGGTTTATCCTCTGGACCAGAATTTTAGGACTTTACTCAAATCAACTTAAAAATGACTAACCCGAATATTTACTTTGGAATCACAGCTTATGGAGTATTTTGAATATGTTAACCAGAATCCCAAACCGATTCAGTGGTCTTACACAAAAGTTAAAATGTTGGAAAAATTTGACACTCAAAATCAATATAAACTAGCGGCATAATTACAGCGCTGGGTACTTAGTCTGGGTATTGATGGTCAGATTGGTCCATGGCGTTATTGGGAGCCTTACCTGGCTCGTTCAGTCTACGCTGCCGGAATAAGTTGTTCAGACAAGAGGAATTTTGTCTCTAAGCAGTGCATGGCAAAACATTGAGACGTCCCGGCTCCATTTACTATACCGCTCAGGGAAGGGGACGATATCAGGAATGGTTTCGAACAACGAGGCTAAATGCGCTTCTTTTATCGTTAACTGCTTGATTTTAGAGATGTCTTCCTTATTAAGACCGCCCCTGGCGATAATTTCTATAGGTCCTGCAGGGATTAAATAGTCCTCCCCTGCTTTTGTCATTACAGCCTGCATTCCGGAAAGATAGCACCCTGTCGGTACTTTTTCAGTCTGACTGCATATCTCCTTCATGCTTGAATGTTTAGCTAAAACATTAATGATTCCCTGTTGCATGCGGGGAAGATATTCGCTTTGGTAATATCCTCCAATACACCCAATACCTCTTGCCAGAGAAATACTGGTGTAACATGTGAAAAGGGATGGCAGCAAACCGCCATTTTTAAGCGCATCAATAACGCTTAAAGGTGCAAAAGGAAGCGTATAAATCTTACCGTGCTCATCCTTTCCTTTTAACCGGAGTTGACCGGATGACCGGCCTTCGAGGACCATGGGAATCAATTTGTTTTTTAAACCCACACCCCAGAAAAAATGGGTTCCGCAATTTGCTAAAGCCTTTTTAACACCATTGTTGCTACAATCTTCCATCAATCTGAGGTCAAGTTTTTTTCCCTGCCAACAAGCCGGGGCCCCATCCAGATTCGATATCAGATCCCCGGCAATATCGGGGTCAAACATCAGCCTGTGAATCAAAGATGACGCGTCTGCCAAATCTTTTATCAAAAGCCTGGAAACAATTGCTTCCAGATCCATGTAAACCAGGTCCAGTGGCATATCAGAATTTGAAAACATGCGTTTCCACAGCCGATGATTTAAAACAACGGACTGCTCTGAATAACTTTGCCATCCCTGGGAAACTGTTTGGGCATAATCTGTTTCGAGGATATCATGCAGTACATTGCCATATTCGGGCAAAAGTTCTCCCTGGGTTATCAGCTTTCCGTTCCGGTCAATTGCCCTTTTAACCTGATCTCTGTCAATGGGGCCAACTAAACTGACGTAACTTGTTTTTAATTTGTCCGAGAATAGAGGCATTTTTTGTGGCATGCCGGCACAATCGTTTTTAGCCGTGTGATAAAGTAACATACCCCTGGGAAACGTCAGATTGTTTAAAGGCACATTGGCACAGGCAATTACCGGTATCGTGGATTGTGTCGGATTCATGAAAGAGAGAATGAGGGAAAAAAGAAAGGTCCCCTGTACCGATTGGGCGAAAAAGTCGACACCATGATGATTCGCGGTCAGTGCGACCGGTGTCATAGAAAGGTCCATCACGGTCCGACGGGCAATGGATTCACCATGAATTGGCAGGAGGTAATCATAAACAATTTCATAAAAATCGTCCTTTTTTTGACAACCATTCCCCAGTGGCAAAGGGTAGTGGGCTATGTACTCGGCGATGGTTGCATCACCTTGTTCTGCAAGGACTTTTTTAATTATAGATGAATGCTTGCAAACTAAGTCAAAATAGACATTCGTCAAAGCCTGCAGGCTAGTATCTTGTTTAGAATGTGAAAAAATAGGTTTCATCAAAAACGTTCGTAATGATTTTTATCTTTTAAAGAATAGAATGTAACAAAATTTTCTGTCATGCTTTTCCTGTCGCCCATATTTTATAAATGATTTAACTCAAATTCACCATTAACCAGCATGACAGGAAACCCTATTATTCGGCACTCTCCGGTTTCATTTTCATGAATTTTAATTTTAGATTCCGGTTCATGAAGCCGGCATCGATATGGCAAAATAGTGTTTTCCCCAGGTATGATTTTATTTAACCGTTTGGATATGTAAGAAACCGCCACAGCGCCGGTTCCACATGCCAGTGTTTCCTTGAAGATACCCCTTTCAAAACAACGATATTCAAGAATCCCTTTTTCTCCAGGGGTTGAAATCGGTCTGGCAAAATTGATGCTTATTCCTGCAGGAAACATATTTTTATAGGTATTGTTCAAAGCCAGACCAATGCGATCGACCAGCCAGATACCAAAATCAACACGACGCTCAGCAGGTTTTCCTAAAGTTGAGGTGTACTCTGATGTCGCAAAAAAAACCTCTTCAAAGCCGCTCAGTATCCCGTCTTTTTCCGGATAAATAACCATGTGAGGCTCTCCTGTAAAAACAATATAGCCTTTAAGGGTTAATCGGGTCTGATTGGAAAATGGTTCAAGGTCATGGGCACGAAAGCCAATTTCAAGGTTGTCTACCGTCAAGATGATATCGTCATACAATTGGGCAATTTCCGGTTTAAACAAATCCTGCGTAATTTTACGTGGCTGCCCTAGATTGGCCCAGCTTGACTGCCCATCACGTTCCGTTCCGATATCAATTATTTTAGGGTGGTTAGTGGGTATTTCCGTAACTATTTTAACGGATGCCAGTTGGTAGGTTCTAAACAAGTAATTGGCGATACACATCAGCCCGTTCCCGCAGGAAAACGCCTCTGTTCCATCGGGTTCAAACATTCTGAATATAAAATCCGCCTCATGTAGGTCCGGGAGTTCATCCCAGTACCCCCTGACCTGATTGATTGAATCAAGAACCTTTCTTGTACATCTTTGAACAACCAAAAAATTGTCTGAGCCAATTCCGAAATACATATTGGTGGCAAAGTGGGCAAATCGCCCCTTTTCTGTTTCGCCGAAAATAGGAGAATTCACTTCGTCAACAATTACAAAATTGTTTCCGTACGAGGTAAATTTGCTGAAGGGGATTTTTTTCATTTATTATTTTTCTCTTAATTTACGATTAGAATTCAGAGAAAAAAATTTCGACCTTAAAGATGAGAACATTATAAAACACGATCTCCATATCATCAGGTTTAAATTGTCTTTGCTTTTAAAGACTTAGTAAAAATCATAAGGAAATGTTTCCTTTTTAACACTCTGATACCTGAAAGTCAATAATGCCTGGTATCCCTAACAGGGCCGGGCATTTCTCCACTGAGAATTGCCGATCCGTTGTCGCAACAGGGTTGGCTTTTTCGCAGGGGGAGACATTTATGCTTGGTTAACTCTTTCATAAGAATTTCAGTACATAAACCGACCTGTTTAATGTTTGTGATAATCGGAAATTTTAAAAATATGGTTACAATTATCTGACAAGGTTGTATAGTAAACAAACATATAATTTTATTCTGATCCAGAGCCATTGCTGACCAGTTATTCAAAGACATTTTGATTTAGAATTGAATGATGATCTATGTATCTTTGAAAAAGTTATATGTCTGATTCGTCATTTCATTAATTTAAATTGAAGGAGAAAAATTATGGAAGTTAAGGATTATTGTAAGGCAATGTTGGCTGAAGTTAATGGTTGGAAAGAAAAATTGGAAGCGTTGAAAAAGGTTTCAGATAAGTATGATGCTGCACAAAAAGAAAAAATTTTACCACTCATAGGGCAGATTGAACAGCAGGTAGCGGCTGCTCAGGCTCGCGTTGATGAATTAGAAAATGAATGCCCGTCAGACTGGTCTCCGATGAAAGATGAACTGGATGATTTGTTTGGAACAGTCGGCAATAGTGTTGACAGGGCCTGGAGAGATTTTGACAGGGGCTGGGTAGATCTTGAAGGGTAACGTGAACAGTTAATGGAATTTAAACTTTTTTATGCTCAATTAGACGTTAAGGCCTCAGTTTTCAAAAATTGAGGCCTTTTGTTGTTTTACCGCTTCATCTGTTGTGATTTGGAGATGCTATGTGCTTCTTTGAAAATACCATGCGGTGACGGCGATTTTCATGGGCGTTTCCCTGACGTTATTTTTTTTCAGATGTTCAATCTGTCCTCGATAGATTGAATCGCATCCTTTGCCGCATCCTTGAGATCTTCGTGGGACAGGGCCTCCTGCTGTGCGGCAATCCAGTTGCGGGTGTCGGGGGTGCCGATTTCTCCCAATGCGTATAAAATATCACCCTGGACAGGGATATCTTTGGTGCTGAATACCTCAATTAAAATTTTTTCCAAATCCGAACACAGGGCTGGTGCCTTTTCAGCAAGAGCTTCTACAACCACCATGGCACCTAAACGCACAGACCAGGTTTCATGGAGAAGAAGTCCGGAAAATCCTTTGAACAAGCGGTTGGTGGTGAGCATCCGTTGGGTAATCCATTCTGCCCGGCCATCTTCCAGTATGGTTTTCAGGGCCTTTGTATCCAGGTCCATGCTCTCCTTATTGACGATCATGTCCACAATTTCTTCTTCCGCCACTGCCCCGGTCCATCGGGTATCATCGTTGAGAATCAGGCAGGGTGCGGACATCGCTTTATCTTCCTGGGCTTTGTCAGGGAACAGGGAGCCGTCAATGATATGAAGATAAATTTTTTCACAGGCGGCTGCAAGGGGAATCAGCCGCTCAACCATCCCCGGGCAGTGGGGACACTGCAGGGCAATATAGAGGGTCAGTCGGCAGGGCGCTTCGATATTGTCCAAAGTTTTTTGAATATCATTAACCGGATGCGGCTTTTCAAGGGAGTCCAGGCCTTTTAAAAAAGGTAACAGTTCACGCTCCAGGGGAAGAGCGGAATATAGAATATTATTTTTCAGGAAAAAGCCGGGCAGGGCGGCAGGTTGAGTACTCTGCCTCCAGGATATGGCAGCCGATATCTCCTGGCATTGGCGGGCAAAGGTTTCGAATTTTTTTTGCTCGGGATGTTCTGTGTTTGCAATGCCTAAGGTTGGACGTCCCAAAGGCGTCCAGGCCTTGATCCGTTCTTTTGTCATATTGTCCATAATTGCGCTCCAGTTGGTTTGGGTTGCTTGTCCGGCATTATTTATCAGAATCCGGGTTTTAAATTAAGTGTAAATCATGTACATAATGGCCTGATACAAAATTAACACTTCACGGACAGGTTTCATGAAATATATAGCAGATCTGCATATCCATTCAAAATATTCCCGGGCCACGGCCAAAAATTTGGACCTGGAGCATATTTACCACAGCGCCCAGGTTAAAGGCATTACCCTGGTGGGCACAGGGGATTTTACCCATCCGGCCTGGATACAGGAGATAGAAGCTAAACTTGAGCCTGCCGAACCCGGCCTGTTTGCCTTAAAAGATGAAATTGCAAAACAGATTGACGCCCACGTGCCGTTTCTGTGCAAGGGAGCTGTGCGTTTTATTCTCCAGGCTGAGATTTCCAATATATATAAGAAAGGTACAAGGGTCCGCAAAAATCATAATCTGATCTATCTGCCGGATCTGGACACGGCAAAGAAATTTAATGCCCGCCTGGATGCCATCGGCAATATCAAATCCGACGGTCGACCTATTTTAGGGCTGGATGCAAGGAACCTGCTGGAGATCATGCTGGAGACATCCGAACAGGGCTTTTTTGTCCCGGCTCATATCTGGACTCCCTGGTTTTCCATGTTCGGGTCCAAGTCCGGATTTGATACCATTGAAGAGTGCTTTGGTGATTTAAGTTCCCATATCTTTGCCTGTGAGACCGGCCTGTCATCGGACCCGCCCATGAACTGGCGGGTGAAAGATCTGGACCGGGTCCGGCTGATATCCAACTCCGATGCCCATTCCCCGGGATATCTGGGCCGCAACGCTTCGGTGTTTGATACGGATCTGGCCTTTGGTGCGGTGAGACGTGCCCTTGAAACCCATGACCTGACCGCTTACAAAGGCACCCTGGATATGTATCCACACCAGGGAAAATACCACTATGACGGCCACCGCAAATGCGGGGTGTGCCTTAATCCCGACCAGACTGCGGCTTTGGGCGGGATTTGTCCCGAATGCGGCAAACCCCTGACCCTGGGCGTGCTTTACCGGGTCCGGGAACTGGCTGACAGGCCGGAGGGGTTTACACCTGAAAACCGGCATCCCCATTCCTATCTGGTGCCCCTGGCCGATATTTTAGCCCAGATTTTTGAGGTTGGTCCCAATACCAAAAAGGTGAAAACCCATTATGACAAGGCTGTCAATGCCCTGGGGCCGGAACTTGCCATACTTACACAGCTTTCGCCTGAAATCATTGAAGGTGCCGGTGTGCCTTTACTGGCCCAGGCCATACAAAAGATAAGAGCCGGGGATATTCACATTGATCCCGGATATGACGGTGAGTATGGAACGGTCAATATTTTTACCCGGGAGGAAAAGGAGCGTATCCAGGGAGAAAAAAGCCTGTTTACCGGTCCTTTGCCCCGTAAAAAAGCAAAAAAAACGACCGACGAACCGCTTCGCCATAAAAAGCCTCAAAGCAAAGATGTGATATTGCCGTCATCTGAAAAAAAAGAGACCCCGGCATCTGTCAGCTCGAAAAATATCCTTGATGGGCTGAACCCGGAGCAGGAAAGAGCGGTTAAATCCGAATCAAGGGCCGTGGTGATCCAGGCAGGGCCGGGTACGGGAAAAACTCGAACCCTTACGGCCAGAATCGCCTGGCTGCTCCGGGAAAACAGGGCTGCCCCTGAAAACATCCTGGCGTTGACCTTTACAAATAAGGCGGCCGGCGAATTAACCGGTCGGATTGAATCCTTTATGCCAAAACAGGGACACCTTGTGACAGCTGCTACCTTTCACGGCTTCTGCCTTAACACGCTTAAGCGTTATGCAGATTTTAAGCGGGGGCTTATGGAGGATGATCTGCGGTTTGAGGTACTGGGACTGGCCGTCAAAGCGGTGACAGGCGAAAAAAAGGTGCCCAAAAAAACAGTCTCAAAAATAGATGCCTGGATCAGCCTGCAAAAGCAACAATTAAAGGCGCCTGGTGATGAAAGTTTGCATGACGCTGAAGAGAGCGTCCTTGAAGATTTTGATCCGGTCTGGACCGAGGTGTACAAAACCTATGACCGGCTGCTTCAAGAACGCAGCCTGGCAGATTTTGAGGATTTGATTTTCATCTGTTTCAGACTTTTTTCTAAGGATGCGGCTCTGCTTGAACGGGTGCGTCAACAGTATACGTATATTTTTGTGGATGAATACCAGGACCTGAATTCGGGCCAGTACAGACTGGTGAAGCTTCTTGCACAAAACAGTCATATTTTCGTGATTGGTGATCCTGATCAGTCCATTTACGGATTCAGAGGGTCGGACAGCCGGTTTTTCAACCGGTTTGAACACGATTTTTTAGGGTGCGAACAGATACGCCTGCGCCGCAATTACCGGTCCACCCAAACCATCCTGGATGCCTCTTTCCAGGTGATTAGTATGGGTGATGATAAGGATAATGAGGGGCGTAAAATTTATGCAAGCCTTGACGGTACACAAAAAATTTTGATCAATGAAACTGCGAGTGAAAGCGCCGAGGCCGTTGCAGTGGGAAAGATCATTGAAAAAGGGGTAGGGGGCCTCTCTTTTCTCTCCATGGATAAGGGCACGGGATCGGATTCCGGAACGGACAGAGAATATGCCTTTTCCGACTTTGCCGTTCTCTACCGAACCCGGCATCAGGCCATGGCCTTTGCCAAGGCCTTTGAGAAGGCCGGCATCCCTTTTCAGACCGCAGACCGGGAACACTGGGTCGACATGGCAGGTATAAAAGATCTGTTGGCCCTGGTGCGGATTTTTCTTGGCCGTGGCAGTGAGGCTGATCAGCAGCAGTTTGCACAATTTTTACCCAGGATTGCAGAACTTTCACTCCCCATGAACACGTCAAAACTTCTTGGTACCTTGGCAGGTTGGCTGGATATTAAGGCCCTGGGCAACACAGATGAAACGCTGGCAGCAGCATTGCATCGCCTTAACGCACTGGCAGACCGGTACTCCTCTCCCTGTGATCTTCTGGACGCCTTACGGCTGGACCAGGACCCTGACTTCCTGGACAAAACGGTTGAAAAAGTCTCTTTGATGACCATGCATGCCGCCAAAGGTCTTGAATTTCCAGTTGTTTTTGTTACAGGCTGCGAAACCGGCACGATCCCCTTTGCCCGGGACGGAAAAACCGTGGAAGACCCGGATGAGGAACGCCGCCTTTTTTACGTGGCCATGACCCGGGCAAAGGAGATGCTTTATTTGACATATGCACGAAAAAGACGCATATTCGGCCGGGAGCAGCACAGAAACCGGTCCTGTTTTATTGATGATATCGAAAAGGAACTGGCCCGGTATGAAAAGGGAAAAACGCAGGTTAAAAAACAAAAATCCAAGGATATTCAGTTGGAATTATTTTGAATCCTGCCAAAACATGTAATAACAACCAAAGTAAATAATTTGAAAATGGAACGAATACCTTATAAAAAGTTAGATTTTGACTATGGCCGCTCTCTTGAAATTTTTGACGATTCAAGAAAAATCGGGGCAGATGCCTGGGTAGTGATCATGACCGCGACAATGAAGATTCCTGTGGAAATGTCATTGTTCACATCTGAACCGTTGTCTGATACTGAATTTGATGATATTTTAAATATATTAGGGTCTCCCATTGAATATCGCTACCGGCTGGAACGTAACATGATCATGGATCATGAAAAGGATGCCGTGCTGGAAAATCTGGTAAATACATTTCTTGAAAATACCGGCCGATATGTGGCAAACCCTAAGTTTCCTGAAAAACTTGCATTAAAGGAGTATAAGGATCGGGTTGAAAAGCGCAAAAGGAAAAGATAGGTCGGTAAAGGTTCCGGGGTTTAGGGCGATATTTTTTCTTTTCGCATGGCTGTGCCTGACATCTCCCTGCACGGCCCTGGGGGACATATACAAGTGCATTGAGCCCGATGGTGTGAATTTCACCAATACGCCTACTTCTAATAGAAACTGTACCTTTTATCTCAAGGAAAATAGCGGGGACGAGTTACTGGCCCGGACAAGAAGATTCAAGGCCGGGCCTGATGTCTACAACGATATTATTTCCAGAGCCGCCAGTGCCTTTGGTGTGGATCACGCATTGATCAAGGCCGTGATCCATGCCGAGTCCTGTTTTGACCCCAATGCCGTGTCCACCCAAGGGGCAAGGGGGCTTATGCAGATCATGCCCCAGAACGACGCCTCCCTGAATATCTCAAATCCCTTTGATCCGTCCCAGAATATTATGGGCGGAACCCGTTATTTGAAGCGGATGCTCATTCGGTATAATGAGAAACTTGCCCTGGCCCTCGCCGCCTATAACGCAGGTCCATCGGCTGTGGACAAATACAACAAAATTCCACCCTATGAAGAGACCCAGACCTATGTACAAAAGGTGATGTCGTTGTATTCACGGTATAAAAGCAGCTGAAGATCAGTCTCAGGCTTTGATCGTCTTTATGAAATCAAGCAGTTTGTCTCGCATTTCCGGTCGTTCAAGGGAAAAGGAAAGATTAGCCATTTGAAACCCGACCTTGTCGCCGCAGTCAAACCGGGTGCCCTTGAATTTATATCCAAAGATCGGTTGTTCGGTTAAAAGTCCCTTCATGGCATCGGTGAGCTGGATTTCACCGCCGGCACCGGCCTGTTTTTTTCCAAGATATTCCCAGATTCTCGGGGTAAGGATGTAGCGGCCCACGATGGCCAGGTTGGACGGGGCGTCTTCGGGCTTCGGTTTTTCCACCATGTCATTGATTCTTACCATATCCTCTTCCAGAGGGGTTGCATCCAGAATGCCATATTTATCGGTCTGATCCTTTTCCACTTCCATGACCGCGGCAATGGATGCCCGGAACCGTTCAAATTTTTCCACCATTTTCGTGAGTACAGGCTTATCCGGGGTTTGGATCATATCGTCGGCCAGAAGTACGGCAAAGGGTTCATCCCCCACAATGTCCCTGGCGCACCAGATGGCATGGCCAAGCCCTAGGGGATCATGTTGGCGGGTGTAAACAATGGTACCGGTTCGGGGGACCAGTTCATTGACCTGCCGCAACAAGTCTGTTTTCCCCTTGGTTTTGAGCATGGTCTCTAACTCATAGCTGCGGTCAAAGTGATCTTCGAGGGCTTTTTTGCCCCGGCCCGTGACAAAAATAATTTGCTCAATACCGGCTGCAAACGCCTCTTCAACAGCATACTGGATAATGGGTTTATCCACTACGGTCAGCATCTCCTTGGCCATGGCCTTCGTAGCCGGGATAAACCGGGTGCCAAGACCTGCTACCGGGAATACCGCTTTTTTTACTCTCATAACGACTCCTTGAATACTTGATACTGAAATTTTCCCTGATTTTCGGGGCAGGGCATGTCAGAGCAGACCTAAATATTTTGTTGGTGTTTGAACGACTATTTTCGTCGAAGGTTTTTATGTTCAAACAATTTTTATATTTTTAGATTAGCAGAGGCTGTCGTGTCAAACTCAAAATGAACAATCCTGTAGGGATTTGGGCTGCTTTGGTTAATGCATCAGGCTATCCAATTGACATTATTGCCTATTTCCAGTATGATATTTAATTTTTATATTGCTTGTTATTAATTGATAAGGAAATAGTGAATGAACGCTGAAAATAAGACAGATGCAACCCAGGCCCGGGCGGAAATTCCGCCGGAGCAGCTTAGCCTTAAAAGCCGGTTTAAATTCAAATGCCATAAAGGCGTCTCCTGTTTTACAGAGTGTTGCAGGGGGATTGATATTATGCTCACCCCCTATGATATTTTAACCATGCGCAAAAAATTGGACATTGATTCCGAGAAATTTTTGTCCATATTTACCACCCCCCAGCTTCTTGAAAAAGCGGATATGCCCGTGGTGACCCTCAAGCTCCTTGATGATGAGCGTAGGTCCTGCCCGTTTGTCCAGGACAAGGAGGGATGCATGGTTTATGAAGACCGTCCTACTACCTGCCGGTACTATCCCCTTGGGGTGGGCGCTTTGAGTTATTCCGGCGAACAAAAGGATAACGATCAGGATGAGTTCTTTTTCATGATCAAGGAGCCCCATTGTAAAGGCTTTGATGAACCGGACGAATGGACCGTAGGGGAATGGCGTGAGGACCAGGGCGTCGATCTGCGTGATGAGGTCAATGAAGGTTGGCTGGATCTCATGGTCCGTAAAAAATCTTTGCCGTCCAGTATGCAGCTCTCCGAACAGGCCAAACAGATGTTTTTCATGGTCTGCTATAATATCGATAAGTTTAAACGGTTCGTGTTTGAATCCTCTTTTCTTACCCGGTACAATATCCCGGCAGAACGGGTGGCCCAGATTAAAGATGATGATGTGAAACTGCTTCAGTTCGGATTTGAATGGTTAAAAACCACTTTTTTCCATACCGGAGAGGATATGTTTAAGTCCAAAGAGAACGGCGGGGACTCAACGGGGTCATAAATTTACGGGACCGTGTTTGGACGAAAAGTTGCCCAGATGCAAGGCGCAGAAGAATTTGCAACCGGAGCATACTAAAGTATGTGAGGATTGTAAATTCTTCTGCAACGCGGCAGATGGGTGACTTTTCGTTCAAACACTATTAATAATTATACCACAACGCTTTATGGGCCGACGTATCATTCAGGCGGGCGTCAATATCCAGATTAAAGAAAGAGGCAACCGGCGCAAGAATTTCAGGGTTGTCTGCCTGTACTTTTTTTAAAGCGGAAAGCGCCATATCAAATCCTTTTTGGGTCATTTTCCCCAAGGGCTGGCGGCATGGGCCGGACGGCATGCCAAGGATCTGCATCATGGTTTTCAGGGGCAAAGGATTTCTGGCCCGGCATTTGACAGGTCCGTACTTGCTTTCCTCTTCGGTAGTGATGACCACAAGCTCCAGCAACGGAGACAATGCGGTCTCAATAGCCAGGGCTTCTTGGGTTTTACCCCGGTTAAGCAGTTCAACCATTTGGGTCATGAATGCCGGTGCAATATTTGACATGACTGAAATTGCACCGCAGGCCCGGATCTGTTCATCTGCCATGACGCGGCATACCAGGGCATCGTCTCCGGAAAAGATATTGAAACCGTCCCCGCAAAGTTTTCTGGTCAGCTTCATGTTGTCTATATTGCCGGTGGCTTCCTTGACACTGGTTACATTGGCACAGTTGTCCGCAAGTATGGCAAGATCCTGGGGCAACATTTGTGCACCGGTACGTCCCGGAATAATATAAGGAATGATATTCAGGCCCGGGGTTTCCCTTGCCACCGCCTCGTAATATTCCCGCCGGATTTCAAGGGAGGAGGGCCCGTTGTAATAGGGATCCACCAGAAGGACACCGTCCACGCCCTGTTCTGCGGCATGGGATGTACCGGTTATGGCTTCAGCCGTGTTGTTTGAGCCGGTGCCTGCGATGCACGTGCACTTGCCCCTGGTCTGTTTGGCAATCAAATCAATAACCAGATTATGTTCTTCCCATTTAAATGTCGGGCTTTCACCAGTGGTGCCGGTGGCAAGAATTCCGGTAATCCGGTTTTCAATCTGGAAATCAATGAGCCCGGACAGGCCGTCCCGGTCCAGATCTCCTGCCGGGGTGAACGGGGTGATAAGTGCTGTGTAGCATCCTTGTTCCATAACTTACAAACTCCTGATGTTTATTTGCGCGGCATGCGCGGATAAAACAATTTGCCCAAAAACGTTGTGCCAATTCCTTACGGGACGACGCTTAAGTTTCCCTGAAAGACCTTGACACCCGAATAAAAGAACTTATTATATAAAAATTTTATTTAAACACAATGATAAAGTCACAAAAAGCCAAAGGAGATATAAATAATGGCCGATTCCAGAAACCTGCCTAAAAATGCAGACGAGCAGATCGCACGGCTCAGACACGCACTGGTCCAAAATGCCGAATGCGGCACAACCCATTATAATCTGGCTGTTGCGCTGATCGGCAAGCAGGAGTTTGCGGAAGCGGAAAAAGAACTTCATGACGCCATTGACTGCAGCCCTACCCTGTCCGAGGCTTATGTGCAGCTTGGCGGCCTGTGTCTGCAAAGTGGTGACCTTGAGGGGTGTTTCCGGTTCAACCAGCAGGCCACCAAGGCCCGGGCCGGCTTTGCCGAAGGCTATGCCAACATGGCCTTTGTTCTGCTGCAGCTGGTGGACGGCAAGGATGCCAAAGAAGATGAAGAAAAAGTGGACAAGGCCATTAAAAATTTAAAGAAGGCCATTATCCATAATAAAAATTTCATCCAGGCATACACGACGCTGGGAACCGCCTATTTTATGAAAGGACTGGTGGCAGAGGGGGTCAAGGCCAATCTTCAGGCCCTGTCCGTGGAACCTAACTTCCCTATTGCCCATAACAACCTGGCCGTGGCCTATCTGGAACTTAAAGATTACGAGCAGGCCATCAAACATTGTGATATTGCCGTGGATTTAGGTTTTGAAGTCAACCCGGCACTGCTGGATGAGCTTGCACCCCATCGGGACATATAATCACACCGTGATGACAGGTTTTTATTGACATGCGGACTTATAAATTCTATATCACCTATGTTTATTTGCTTATAATGTCTGCTTCAAAGCGTTAATTTTTTCACTAATGCTTTGGAATGATAGAGAAAAGAATATTAATGAGAAGTTTGGAAAATCTTTTCATTGTTGCATGTAAATCAACTTTTAACGGAGGTAAGTAAATGGCTAAGCATGAAACTCCTTTCTTAGACGAGCTGGAAAACGGCCCGTGGCCTAGCTTTGTTTCTGACCTGAAACAGCAGGCAGAAGTCAGAGCCAAAAACGAAAAAGGCGTTGAATTCCAGATCCCCCAGGATTGTGTAGACGACCTTCTTGGTGTTGTAGAACTTTCTTACAAACATGGCCGGACCCACTGGAAACACGGCGGCATCGTTGGTGTATTCGGCTACGGCGGCGGCGTTATCGGCCGTTACTGCGATCAGCCCAAGCTGTTTCCCGGTGTAGAGCATTTCCACACCATGCGTGTAAACCAGCCTTGCGGTAAATACTATAGCACCGAGTATCTTAGACAATTGACTGAGCTGTGGGACTTCAGGGGCTCCGGAATTACCAATATGCACGGCGCCACCGGCGACATCATTCTGCTGGGTACCACTACGCCCCAGCTGGAAGAGGTATTCTGGACACTGACCCATGATTTCAACCAGGATCTGGGCGGTTCCGGCTCCAACCTGAGAACCCCTGCCGACTGCCTTGGCCAGTCCAGGTGTGAATATTCCTGCTACGACACCAGCGCGCTTTGCCATTTCCTGACCAACGAATATCAGGATGAGCTGCATCGTCCGGCATTCCCCTACAAGTTTAAGTTTAAATTTGACGGCTGCCCCAACTGCTGTGTTGCTTCCATCGCACGTTCCGATATGTCCTTTATCGGTACCTGGAAAGACGACATCCGCATTGATCAGGACGCAGTCAACAAATATGTTGAAAACGATCCTGCATATCCTGCTAATGCCGGTGCCCACAAAGGTAAAGACTGGGGCCCCTTTAACATTCAAAAAGAAGTTGTCAGACTTTGCCCCACAGGCTGCATGAAGTTTGAGAACAAAACCCTGACCATTGACAATGCCAACTGCACCCGCTGCATGCATTGTATCAATGTTATGCCCAGAGCCCTGAAAATTGGTAAAGAAACCGGTCTCTCCATTCTCTGCGGTGCCAAGGCGCCTATCCTTGACGGTGCCCAGATGGGTTCATTGCTGGTTCCCTTTGTTGAAGTCAATGCCGACAATGATTACGAAGCAATTACCGAAATAATTGAAAATATCTGGGATTGGTGGATGGAAGAAGGCAAGAACCGCGAACGTCTTGGTGAGCTGATCATGCGCCAGGGCTTCCAGAAACTTCTGGAAGTAACCGGCATCGAAGCGATGCCCCAGCATGTTGCCTACCCGAGAACCAACCCCTACATCTTCTGGAAAGAAGACGAAGTTCCGGGTGGCTGGGAACGTGACGTTGACGAATTCAGAAAACATCACTTAAGATAAAAAGGGAGAATCATAATGGCATTTATTTCAACAGGGTATGATCCCAAAAAACCGATGGAAAACAGAATCACCGACATCGGTCCCAGAGACTATAACGAATTTTATCCTCCTGTTATCGCAAACAACAAAGGCAAGTGGTCTCATCATGAAATTTTGGAACCCGGCGTACTGGTTCATGTTGCCGATTCCGGAGATGAAGTATACACCGTAAGAGTCGGCGGTTGCCGCCTGATGTCCACCACGCACATCAATGAAATCTGTGACATTGCAGACAAACATTGTGACGGGTATGTACGCTTCACCACTCGTAACAACATTGAGTTCATGGTTGACTCCAAAGACAAGGTAGAGCCCCTTAAAAACGATCTGGCTTCCAGAAAGTTCTCCGGCGGTTCCCATAAGTTCCCCATCGGCGGTACTGGTGCCGGCGTAACCAATATCGTTCACACCCAGGGCTGGATTCACTGCCATACCCCGGCCACCGATGCTTCCGGTACCGTAAAGGCTACCATGGATGCCCTGTTTGACGATTTCCAGCAGATGAGACTGCCGGCTCAGCTTCGTGTTTCCATGGCTTGCTGCCTGAACATGTGTGGTGCGGTTCACTGCTCTGATATCGCCATCCTGGGTTACCACAGAAAACCGCCAATGCTTGACCATGAATACCTGGACAAGGTTTGCGAAATTCCTCTGGCCGTTGCTGCATGTCCCACCGCAGCCATTAAGCCCTCAAAAGTAAAACTGCCCAACGGTACTGAAGTAAAATCCGTTGAGGTTAAAAACGAACGCTGCATGTACTGCGGTAACTGTTACACCATGTGTCCCTCCATGCCACTTGCCGACACCGAAGGTGACGGTATTGTTCTCATGGCTGGTGGTAAAGTATCCAACCGTATCTCCGAGCCGAAATTTTCCAAGGTTGTTGTGGCCTTCCTGCCCAATGAAATGCCCCGCTGGCCGTCCATGACCGACGCCATCAAAAAGATTGTTAACGCCTATTCAAACGGCGCGAACAAATACGAACGTCTGGGTGACTGGGCTGAGAGAATCGGATGGGAAAAATTCTTTAGTGCTTGTGAACTTGACTTCACCCACCACCTGATTGACGATTTCCGTCAGCAGGCTTACATGAGCTGGCGTCAGTCCACTCAGTTTAAATTCTAATTTAAAAACTAATTTGGGTTTAAACATTATTTAATATCGGATGGACCGGGGTGCATTTTGTTCTCCGGTTCATCCCTTTCAACCGAAAGGAAAGGAGTCTAACATGGCAAGCGATCTTTTGAACGATAAAGAAGGAGCCGAAAAAGCCGTTATTGACTGGCTTCAGGGAAAGGCCGGCAGCAAAACCAAATTTTATATTAAAGACTTTTACAAGCTTTTCCCCGATGACAAACCCCGGGAAATCAAAAAAGTTGTTAACAAAATGGTTGAAAACGGCATTCTTGAATACTGGTCATCCGGATCCACCACTATGTACGGTCTGAAGGGTGCCGGTATCCAGCATTCTTCCGAAGGCGAAGAATAGAGAATTTTTTCGCTTAATTCATGACTGTCAGTAGGGAAAAAGTCCCTGGAGTTGTTATTGCCGGACTCAGGGGTGGTTCAGGCAAGACAATAATATCCCTTGGGATAACTGCCGCATGGAGAGCCCGGAATATAACGGTGGCTCCCTTTAAAAAGGGCCCTGACTATATTGACGCCGGCTGGCTATCACGGGCAGCCGGTCGCCCCTGCTATAATCTTGATACCTATCTGTGCGCCCAGTCGGTCGTACAAACCTCTTATCTTACTCACTCCCAATCCTGCGATATTGCCATGGTTGAGGGCAACCGCGGCCTTTACGACGGCATTGATCTGGATGGGACCACCTCCACAAGCGAACTGGCCAAGCTGCTGGATCTGCCTGTGATACTGGTACTGGACTGCACCAAATCCACCCGTACCATGGCCGCTGTACTCATGGGCTGCATGCAGTTTGATCCGGATATCAATATTTGCGGCGTTATCCTCAACCGTATGGCCGGAAAGCGCCATGAGGGAAAAGTTCGGGCAAATATTGAACACTTTTGCAATATTCCGGTTTTTGGCGCTCTGCCGAAGCTAAAGCAGGAAGATTTTCCCGAACGTCATATGGGGCTTGTCACTTCCGAAGAACACCAGGAAAGCGATACCTCTTTGGCCCGGGCCAGGCAGGTGGCCCTGGATAATATTGATGTTGATGAACTTTTCCGACGGATCACTTCGTTTAAGGGACAGGGTATGCCGCTTGTGGACAACGACCGGCAGGAATCGGTTCCTGCAATGAATACGGCAGAAAATAAAAAGCAGGCAACAGATATTTCCACTGTGACCATTGGCGTTGTTCGGGATTCCGCATTTCAGTTCTATTATCCTGATAATATTGAAGCCCTGGAAAATCTGGGTGCCGGGATTAAATTCATCAGTCCTTTATCCCAGTCCGATATTCCCGAAGTCGACGCCATCTACATGGGCGGCGGCTTTCCCGAAACCCACGCCACCCAGCTGTCTGCCAATCAGGTTTTCAGAGATAATTTAAAAGCGCTGTCCCGCAAAGGACTTCCCATTTATGCCGAATGCGGTGGCCTGATATTCCTTGGCGAGAGTATTTGTCTTGATGATGTGGTTTACCCCATGACCGGTATCCTGCCCTTACGGTTTGGGCTTTCCAAACGGCCCCAGGGCCATGGCTACACGGAAGTTGAAGTGGTCAATGAAAATCCATTTTATGCCAAAGGAGAAGTGCTTCGCGGCCATGAATTCAGATACTCCAAGGTGATTTCCATTGATTATGATGATAGTGCCATGGCATTTAAAATGACTAGGGGCAAGGGGATTATTGAAAAAAAGGACGGATTTTTTAAAGACAATACCTTTGGCACCTATACCCACATCCATACCCTTGGTACCACCAGCTGGGCACCCTCTTTGATTGCTAAGGCCAGGCGCTTCAAAGCTTCACGTCAATAACCCATGATCCATATAATTACAGACCTATAAAATTCCTTACAACATGAAATTTTATATTGGGAGCACGAAAAATCCCATAAGATGAGAAAACGTTGAGTACAGGGGAGAAAATAGGAATTGTTGCGTTTGTCTTGGCAAGCGCCTTGTTTGTTTTGTGGGGACCGGTGTGGAGCATTTTTCCACTGGCGGGATTTATTCTGGTGTGTCTGGCCGCTCCTTTTTTGACGGGATTCGGTTTTTTTTTGCCTGTTATCTGTCGGGGGTCCCGCAGCATTCGTTGTGTCTCTCTTACCTTTGACGACGGGCCTGACAGAACCACAACCCCTTTGGTTTTGACTCTCCTTGAAACTTACCAGGTGCCGGCCACGTTTTTTGTCACAGGAAAAAATGCCCGCAGGAATCCGGATCTCATTGCCCGAATTCTGGATCAGGGCCACACCATCGGCAACCATACCTATTCCCACGATCCTTTGATCATGCTCAAATCAGCTCAGCGCCTCAAAGAGGAGATCATTAAAACCCAGACGGTTCTTGCGGCCAATGGCATCCGGCCACTGGTTTTCCGGCCCCCGGCAGGTATCACCAACCCCAAATTGGGACCTGTTCTGGCAGAATTGGGATTAAGTGCTGTAAATTTTTCCTGCCGTGCCATGGATAAAGGCAACCGCAGGATATCCGGTATTGCGTCAAAAATTCTGCACCGGGTGAAACCCGGTGATATTATTTTGCTCCATGATTCAACGCCCTGGACTGAAAACCATGAGACACGGGATAACACAGTGCTCTTTTCGTTTTTAACCGAACTTGAGCGTCTATTGAATGGACTTAAAACCAGGAAACTGTCGGTCGTTCCGTTATCGGAGCTGATCGGGCAGGCGGTCATGGAGCAGTCCCTGCCTGAACGGCAGGGACTCCGGTAATTTAGATTAATTTGTCTTAAATCTCTTTACCGTTCAGGTAAATTTTAGGGATAATGGGGCTGTTTTTTTGCCCGATATTTTGATGGAGGCTTTGCTTTTTTATCTTTCGAGTTCTCGTTTTTCTTACACATACCATCAATCCGCCTCAGGTCAAGCACTTACTATCCCTGGGGAAAAGTTTGCAGTTTTATATGTGTTGCAAAGCTGATAATATAAATGTTAACTTGTCTTATGAAAATCAATCAAAGGAGGTCGCTTATGAATTTTAAAGAATTGACCCCGCAATCTATGTGTATTCATGCCGGAGCGTCGGTAAACGACTCCAGGGCTGTTGTTCAGCCGATTTATCAGACGTCGGCCTTCCGGTTTGATTCCACCGGCCACGGGGCAGCTCTTTTTGCCGGGCGACAGGAAGGCTACATTTCAATGCATTTCTGGTACACAGGGGTATCAAAACCCTGGGAATCCGGATGGAAAAGCATGCGGAAAACGGCATGGCAATTGCCCGGTTCCTGGAAGCTCATCCCCAAATTGCCTGGGTTCGCTATCCGGGTCTGAAAAGTCATCCCCAGTATGATCTTGGCCAGACGCAGCACAGTGGTCCGGGCGGGGTGATGGCATTTGAGCTTAAGGGCGGGTTTGAGGCCGGAGAGACGCTGCTTAATTCAGTGCCAATATGAATGTTATCTCAAAGCTTTGAGATACCCTGGCCCAAAGTAAGTCAGGCGACCAATGAAATGAATGTCGGAAGCCATCAGGTAGAAACCAGTGCTGTGGAGCTGTCGAAACTTGCTGAACACCTGAACGAAATGGTTGGAAGATTTAAGATATCAACCTGAAAATTTGAGGTAAAACTCAATTATCTTATGAATGAGCTTTGCTTGCGGTAATGTCTTTTATAATATGGGACGGATATATGTCTTTAGAAAGTACTCAATGCCTGTTTTATTAAAGTGCATATGGTCGTAATAAAATTTTTTATCCTGCATGCACGATGCACAGTTGATGTAAAAGACCCCAGCTTCACGATCAGCAGTTTTCCTCAAGAACGCATCTACCTCAGGCAGGCCCGGAAAATCGGGCATGAACAGTGGGAGCATGACATAGGTGATTGTGGCGCCATGGGTTTTCACCAGCCGATTAATGTCATCAACCACATGGCCGTAAGCGACAAAGTTGTTCTGATCATACTTTTTCAGATAATGTTTTTTTGCCTTCTCCATCTTTTCTTCATCGATTTTCTTAAGCGTACCTTCCGTGAGTCCGGGGGCTGCATAGCGGGATATCTTTTGCCAGTCCGTGACCTTAATCATCTGCAGGTAGGAAGAGAGCCGGTCCAGGGGATAACGCTCCTTGATGAGCTTTAGGAAAATGAACAGTTCAAAGGGCTCATCCCTGAGAAAGAAATCGTTGTGTTCATTGTTGATGGACGAATAGAAAATAAACGGGTCGACCAGGTAAATAACATGGTCTGTCGTATTTCCCTGATTCAGGAAAAAAGAGAGATGAACATCCATGGGCATCAGACCGCCGCCGCCCCCTTTGGAGAGGTTGGCAACCTTCCTGCCCAGGATTCTCTCCACCATTTCATGGTTTCCATCCCGGGAAAGCACGCGGCCCCTTGAGGTTCCCAGAAAGACGACCGGATAGTGTTCGTTTTCTCCAATGACCAGCAGGTTTGACTCGCTTTCGGCATATGACAGATGGATATCCCGGTGCCGCCCTGAAAAGCCATAGAGAAGGAGTGTGAGAATAAAAAGATTCAGCACCCCGAATATCACTAATTTTATAATAAAAAGTGTTCCGTTCATTTTTTGCTTTTATCAGAACTGAAAATAAATGAATTCCTGTTTTACGCCAAACACTCCCGAAATCAATACAGACCAGAATGCAACCGTATAGATGGCCCAGCGGACCGTGAGTGGAAGATTTCCCACCAGTTCCTGGACCCATCCCCGACGTTCCCACATTTCTACGCCAAAAAGCAACACAACCATAAAAAGCAGAGAAATAAATTGCGGGATGCCCACTACAGTGATCCCGGCCTGTTTTAAACCAAATCCGTCAATACCGATCAAAAACATTTTACGGATAATGGTAAATGCGTCCGACACCGAATTGGCCCGGAAAAAAATCCAGGCAAAAGAGATCATAGAGATCGTGATGGCCACCTGTATCCCTTGATTCAGCCTGGAGGCCTTGCCCGTAAACAACCTGTCTGCCAGTCGCCTCTGGAAATGGCGTGTTGCGTTCTCCAAAATCAGTATAAAGCCATGCAAAGCGCCCCAGACGACAAATGTCCAGTTCGCCCCATGCCACAAACCGCTTATCAGAAAGGTAATAAAAATATTGTATCGCCACCGCCATATTGTCACTCTGTTTCCCCCTAACGGAACATATACATAATCCCGAAACCAGGTGGACAGGGAGATATGCCAGCGTTGCCAAAATTCGTGAAGAGACCTTGAAAAATAAGGATGCCTGAAGTTCTCCATCAGGTCATATCCTAAGACTTGAGCGCTGCCCCGGGCCATATCCGTATATCCTGAGAAATCACAGTAGATCTGGACGGTATAAAACAGGGTGGCGATAATGAGCGCAATGCCCTGATAATCCCCCACATGGTTGTAAACATGGTTAACATAGACGGCAAGATGGTCGGCAATGACCATTTTCTTGACAAGTCCCCAGAGTATGAGCCGTAACCCCTGGGTGACGTTCTGATAATCAAAGGCTCGGGGCTGTTTGAATTGGGGCATCAGGTCCCTGGCCCGGTTGATTGGACCTGAAAGCAACGGGGGAAAGAACGCCGTGAACAAGGCAAAAATATGTAGTTTGCGTTCCGCCGGAACTTTGTCGTTATAAACATCCAGAATATAGCCCAGGCCCTGGAATGTATAAAAGGAGATGCCCACCGGAAGGAGCAAGTCAAACATGGGAATATCCTGGTGGATATTCAGTGCCCCAAGCACACTGGCGGTTGATTTGTTGAAAAAGTTGAAATATTTGAACAAAAAAAGCGTTCCGATATTTAAGAAAACACCTGCCCACATATAAGGTTTTCTTTTGTTTTTCTGGGCGGTTGACATCAGGCGCCCTAGGGTATAATTGACCAGGGTTGATCCCATGAGAATAAAAATATATTCAATTTTTGCAAAGGAATAAAAAAAATAGCTTGATGATAAAAGCAAAACCCATCTGTACCGATGAGGGGTGAAATAGTAAAGTCCGATTAAAACAGGGAAAAAAATGGCGAATTGAAAGGAATTGAATAACACGGTTGTCCCTAACGGGTGTTCATGTCAAATGGTCAATAAATAATTGCCGGGCCGTCTGTTTCCTTTGTTCTTTAACAACCCTGAAACCATTTTGCTTTTTTTTACGTACACTGGTGGACTATAAAGAGTCACATCGTCTGCGTCAATTGTAAAATTGACAACCACATCAATATACCGATATAATTTGCTTTGGTTCATATGATGACACGTCAACACGGATGACCCGTATAACAGATATCTACCTGAAAAGGCGAGCCTCTTGATGCAAATTCTGAAAAATTTGAATCATGCAATGATTTCAAAAGTCATGATCATTTTTATTCTGCCTTATTTTTTATCGGTCGGATGCTATCAGGCCGGGGTGGAAAAACGAATATCCGGAGAAAAAGAAGGGTCGGCTTGTGTAGATAAAACAGCAAAAACGTGGACCCCTTCCGTATGGACGGATTTTGTCAGGAACGGCCCCACAGGTACCCGCCTGCCCGATTTTTCAAGAGCCGGGTATGGTATGGCGGAAAAAACAATACCCGAAATAAAAAAACCGCTCTTCAATGTCACCCATGTGCGATTCGGCGCTGTTCCCGATGACGGCAAGGAAGACACGTTGGCGATCCAGGCGGCCATTGATGCTGCGGCAGCAGCCGGGGGCGGTGTTGTATTTCTGCCCAAAGGCCGATACGACATTCATCAGACAAAAACGTCTCCCTATCTTCAAATTCGTTCTGACCGTATCGTTTTGCGGGGCCAGGGCTCCGGTAAAACCGGCACCATCCTTTTCATGGGTGCGCCGGGAGAAGATGGGCGGGTCCGCCGTCTGGGAACCGTTTCAGCCGAAATAGAAGCCCGGTCTCATACGGCTGTAGCAGTTATAGGCCCTGAGGAGGGTAACGAACTGGCCGCGTTTACACAAGACGTGGTCCGGGGACAAAGAGATATTCGGGTTACCGATACCGGAAAATTTTTTGAAGGACAGGTGGTGACTGTCGTATGCAACGATCCTCTCATCGACCCCGCACATCCGGCACCACATAAAGCGGATATCCCTGTGCAACTGACCACACCTTTTGCGCTCAGTTCTGTCCAGAACGATACGTTTGGGGCTTCGGTTCAGAAACTTTCCTGGATTGCCGGCATTGAAAAGATTCTCGATGCCCATACCATCCGTCTAACCCGTCCGGCAAGGTTTGATCAGCCCTTACGCTATACCCCTGAAATTTTCTCTTTTAACGGCATTCACGAGATCGGCATCGAACACCTGCGCATCGAAAGTGCGTGGTCCGGCGGCTACCGGCACCACAAACCGTTCAAGGATACGGATGGAAAGATTATCCGTACCGCCAAGGAGCAGGATTATCTCTGGGGTGGCATCTGGATCAGCAGCGCAGTGAACGGATGGGTACAAGATGTGACCTTTGCCGACATGACCCAGGGAATTATCCTCAGCCAATCTGCCCAGTGGACCCTGAAGGACCTTACATTTACAGGACAGGAAGGACATGCCGGTGTCACCATCGGATGGGGAAACGACAACCTGGTCAGAAACGTTCACTTCCATGCCCGGTTGGTTCATCCGGTGACGCTTACAATGACGGCATCAGGAAACGTTATCACAGAATGCACGGCACATTATGAAGGCAGAAATTCATATTCAGGCACGGACACGGCCATGGATTTTCACGGCATTTTTCCTTTTGAAAATCTCTTTGAAAAAATGAAGGGGTTCTATGTCTGTCCGGGTGGAGATTTGAGCGTGATGCCCCATGCCGGTGTAAGAAACGTTTTCTGGAATATCGAGGCACCTGCAAAGATCACCGGCTACGGCGACTATGCAAAAGATTCCTTCGTGCAAACCTATGATTTTGTGAACACCTCATCCAAAACGCCTGCCACCATGCATGAACACTATCCCCAGGCATTCTACATTGGTATCCACAGGAGGGGCAATCGCTGCGTCACCCTGGCCGGATCAACCGAAGACGGTCACACCCGGTGGATGACCGTGGAAGGATTGAATCATCCGGATATCGCCATTCCTTCCCTGTACGAGCGGCAAAGAAAAGAAGCACAGTAGAAGGATCAACCTACCCACCTCTATTTAACAGCCTGAACTATATATCCGCCAGGAAATGCCATTTTTTCTGCCTGTACAAGTTGTTTCTCAGTCCGTTTTCTTTCTTCTATCTCGTGCTGAAGCTTGACAGTCTGTTTTTCCAGATCTTTCTGGTATGCCTCATTCTCAGCAATGAGCTTGGGGCGATCTATCGCTTTTTCAAAAAAAATTATCCAGATTATCAAGAAACAGATCCGTTAAAAATGGATCAAAATGTTTACCCGTCTCGCTTTTGAAAAGTGCAATAATTAATTTTGGGGTTTAAGGTTATCCGGGTTTCGCCAGCACAGGGGATCCGACGCCAGAAAATCTCCTGTGAGCTGGAAGGCTGCGCCCCGGCACCCGTAACAGATGTCATTTTTTTCACAGGTGCGGCAGTATCCTTTGATGGTTTGCCGGTGATTTTTCAGCAGGCGAAGTTCGCGGGAATGGTCCAGAATATCCTTAAGGCGGGTTTCCCGTATGTTGCCTATGGATTTTGTAATCCCCACACAGGGTTGGACATTGCCGATGGAGGTGACGGTGCAGGAAAACTGGTGCCGCATACACTGGTTGCCCATGAGCGGCGGCTGGGGGTCCCATTCAATGCCGTAGCGCTCCCGGTCAACGGCACATATTTCCTCGAACACCACTTTGAGTTCCAGGGGAGAAAGTTCAAGGGAGGTATTGTTTTTTGCCTGGCCCTGGGGGGTAATGATTTCAAAATAGGGCGCCATGTTGTTGTCCCTGATCCAGGTCCACAAGTTAATCAGTTCATCCCGGTTCTGGCGGCAGATAATGGTGCTCAAGGCCAGGAACGCATCTTTGGCGGGATAGCCTGCGGCTTTAAGGTTGCCAAGGGCATTGTGGATAATATGAAACGCCCCTTTTTTACCTGCAAGGGCATCCTGTCTGGCCTCATCAAAGGAGTTCATTTTCAGGACCACCCTTACCCCGGCTGCGCGAAGTTCCCGGGAAAAATCAGGGGTAATGCCGGTACCGTTGGTAAAGATCTCTGTTTCAAGATGATGGCTTTTTAAAAATTCAATGACCTGCCGGATATGGGGGTAGATGCTGGGCTCTCCGCCCAACAGAATAATTTTCCCGGCCCCAAGTGCTTTGGCCTGGATAATGACTTCAAATATTTCGTCCAGACTGAGTTCATTATCAAAATATGCGTCATGGGGCACATAGCAGTAGCTGCAGCGAAAATTGCACCGCAGGCTTAACTCAATCTCCATGGAGAGAAGCCGATTGCCGGATACTGCGTGATCAATTTTTTGTTTGGAAAATTCAAAGTTTCCCGCACAACCAATATTGTGACTGGTACAGATACTCATGGGGAGACCTTTGCGACAAACCAGACGGTTTCCGGATTGTTACCGGATATTTGGGTATGTTCCATCCTGAAATCCGCTTCGTTGATAAGATCTGTGATGGCTTGCACAGACAGGTAATGGGGAACCACCCCTTTTAATTTCAGTTTCAGCGCTTCAATGATCCAGATCCGTGTTGGCTTTCCGGCCGGTGGGATGATGGCCCTGATAATCAGGACACCCTCGGGAGCCATCGTTGCCCTGATTCTTTTTAAGGTCAACCTGAATTCATCTGGTGTTAAAAAATGGGACATGTCCAGCATCAGGGCCATGTGGATCGGTTCTGAGACAGTGGGAAGATCCGGGGCACTGCCCAGCGCAACACTTCCCCGGTCTGATACAGCCATGGCACTGATGCGTTGGCTTTCGGGATCCGGCTCCAGGCCGAATATACGGGCATGGGGAAATCGTTCAAGAAGAAAGCAGGCCGGCACCCCGAGCCCTGTGCCGATATCCATGATCCGCAAAACATTGTCCCTGCCTGCCAAAATCCCGGGCAGCTCTCTGAACATGGGGTCCAGTTGCAGTTTAAAGCGGGCGAACATTCTGGGATATGCCTCGGCCGTGCGGTACCTGGCAAGAATCCGGGATGGGGCCGGTGTGCCCGTTTCCTGGTTTTGATCTTCCTGGGGTTCCGGCAATGAACCTTTGCCCCGGGGCGATTCTGCGGTTTGTAAAATAAAATAGCGGCGCAGCAGGGGCGGCAGAATCAAAAAAGCGCCCCCAAGGCAAAAGCCGATGCCCAGAAGGGAGGCAAGGCCGGCACTTTGCAAAAGCGAATGGGTTGCCATACACATCACTCCGAATCCGATCATGGTGGAAACGCCTGCCATGAATACGGCCAGGCGTATCAGTTCGACCGAGGGATGGGATTCGTCACGGTATCGCTGGTAGGCGCGCACAAAAAAAAGGGAAAAGTCAATGCCGATGCCGAATACGATAATGGAGAGCATCAGCGCGGGAATATCAAGGTTGTGTCCTAACAGTTTCATGGTGCCGAGGGTGCAGATAAAGGCAAAAAAGACCGGCAGCATGGTGATGATGGTGAGTCTGATGTCTAGAAAAAAGATAAAAAGCAGGATCAGGACCGCCCCTGCAATGATGAAGAACATTTTGGTAAAGGTGGTGTACAAAATGGCACCTAATGTGTCGGAAAAAAGCTGGGGCTCAAACACGGTGGCAATGCTGCTGAAGGCGTCATAGAAACTTTTTTCATCCACATCCGGGTTGCGCATAAGGCTTGTGGTCCAGATCCAGTGACCGCGGTTGTCTCTGGGTTGGGAGATGCCCATCATGGAATAAAGGGCCTGGGGAATTGCCACGGGTCCGTCCGGAGGGTTGGCCGGGGCAAGCAGGCCTAAAAACGGGTCAAAGGCATCCCGGGTAAAACCGAGCCGGTCTGCCTCCCGGATCAGGGTCTGTTTGAGGGCCGTGACCCGTTCATCACCCCAGAACTGTACCCAGGCCTGATAGTTCTCCTTTTTTTTTGCCTCCCCCGGGAAGATCATTGAAAGTATTGTGCCCGAGGCCGGAACACCTTGGGTCTGAACGGCAGAGACCCTGTCTGACAGCCGGTCGCTTAAATCCTGAAGCTTTTTGACAGAATCGGCAGTCAGCATGAGATGGGACTTGCCTGTAAATCCTTTGCCCCAGGTCTCATAGAATGCTGTATCCGCATCCCTGGTTTCCCGGCTCACCGTACTCATGGCGGACAGATCCACATGAAAGACCGGCCAGGCAAACCACACCAGGACCAGTGTCAGCGCCAGGGCAAACCAGGCACCACGGTTGCCGGGAAGAATCAGGGTATTGACCAGCCCTTTCAGGGGGAGCCTCCGGGCTTTTGCCGGCCGAAGCATGGGCACGATCCTTGGGAACAGGGAATGAATAAAGACAAAGGAGAATCCCATGCCAAGGGCGGTAAACTTCCCGAGTTCTTCAAGAATTTTAAAATCGCTCATCCCCAGGGAGAGAAAGGCGCATACCGTGGTCAGGGTGGCGATCAGACCCACGGCCCGCACTTCCGTGGATGCCTGTCTGCCAAATGTTTTTTGGGGCTGGTCCAGAAACAGCAGGTAGGTAATGCCGTGGTCTATGGTGATGGAGATGATGGCCCCGCCAAATCCCAGAACGATCAGGGAGATGCTGTCATATAACAGGGAATAGGTAAAAAGGCCCGCAATGGTGCCGAACATGGCCGGAACCAGGGCCAAAAGCCCGATCCATGGCCGGGGAAAGGCCAGAAACAGCAGAAGGGTGATGGCTGCCGTGGCAATGAGGATGGCGTTTTGGACATCATGTTTGATTATTTTTTCATTGTCATAGGCGGCCCTGAATGCCCCTACCGAGGTGAGTACGGCATGCTCATCCGGCCGGGAAAACGCTGTTTGGGCAAGGGTCTGGACGGCATGGATCAGATCCATGGTCCGGGTGGCAAATTTTGAGTCCGTGCCCGAGCCTTTGGGGGTGGCTATGATCAGGCAATGCCGTGAATCCGGTGACAAAAGTTTGCCTTGGTAAAAGTTGAATTTATCAACCGGTGCCAGGGATTTCAGCCTTGCCAGCACAATGTTTTTCAACCCGAGGGGGTCAAGGGCTATGAATTCGGATGTGCCCACTTCCTCAAGGCTTAAGAGGCGGTCATGGGTTTGGGAGAGCGTCTCCCGGACGGCGTCAGGCGAGAGCAGGGGACGGATCCGGTTTTCAAGCTGGGTGCGGGTGAATTGAAAGGGCAGGGTTTTTACCACCTGGGTGATCAGTTCGGGCATGATCTGCTGGTAGTGATCCATTCCCACACGGCTGAACAGTCCGGAGGCCCAAAGTTGTTCTTCCACCATGGCGGCAAGTTTGACCAGCCGTTCCGGATCACGGGTGCCAAGGCTTGCACTGATAATGACCTGGTCCTGGAGGGGATGGTGGTCAAAAAAATCAAGGGCGTCATGGATCACCCGGTTGTGTGTCGGAAGCGATGCCGTGATATCCGTTTCCACATAAAGCCTTTGGAAACTGACAAAGAGCATGAAGGCCGCGGCAAGGATCGTGATGATCAATAGAGCTATGTTCAGCTGTTTGTCGCCTTTTTTTGAATTTACCATAGGCACACCACAAGACCTGCGAGAACTGCTAAATGAACGACAATGATCATCAGGCGGTGGGCATAAAAAAATTCGTTCATCAGCTGGATAAATCCAAGGCCGCCAAAACAACGCCGGAACCTGTCCAGGCCGCGGCAGGCATCATTGTCTGTTTCTGCATTGCTCTGGAAGGCAAAAAAAGGCGTTATTCCCAAATAGTCGTCACAAAGGTTTTTGAGCATCACGTCATAGGGTATCCCGCGCCAGGGCTGTCTTGCGATCTTTTTGCCAAAGGCGCGGCTGACGGCATAGGCATGGGTCAATGCCTGATACCTGATTTTTTTTACCCCTGGATTACCGGTTTTTGAACTGCCCCTGATCAGACATCCGAAAAAAAACAGGCTCCAGGTGCCGCAGGTTGACAGATGTGTAACGGCTGCGCTTAAAATCTTGGGGGTATACCGGTGAATTACCACGTCATCCTCAAATACGACCCATTGTTGTGCCCCGGCATCAATGGCTTTTTCCATGCATAGAAGATGGGACGCAAAGATGCCCCGGCAGGTATCATTGTGATCTTTCTCCACCAGGACAAATTCCACACGCTTCAGAATGCCCATGCGTGAAAATTCAAGCCTGATCCGTTCCCGGCGGTCAGTACGATCCCGAAGCGAGATGCAGTACAGCCTGTCAAAAAAGGCCCAGGGGGTTTCTGTTTCAGGTGTCATGGCGTGTCATTGGCTCTTTTTTGAAACGTTCATGCAATGATTCCCGGATACAAGGGCCAGCAAGTTATTTCGGTGATTTAGAACGATAAACCCCATACATACAATCATCGCAGCGATTCCCGAAAAATCGGTTCCGGATATCCTGGCAAGGCCCATGCCGATAATGGCCACAAGCACCATGGAACCGGCAAAAGGCAGCCGAAAAAAAAGATATCCTGCACACCAGCCGGCAAGGGAAAGCAGTGTAAATAAAGGGGTGAGAAACAGGGACAAACCAATGAAATGGGCAACGCCTTTTCCCCCTTTAAATCCGTGGAAACAGGGGAAGCGGTTCCCAAGGAGCAGAAAAAATCCCATCCAGAGGGTTGCGGGCACAGACAGAAACCGGGAGGCAACCGCTGAAATCAGAAACGCCTTTCCCACATCGGCCATGAGAACAAATCCGGCCCATTTCACCCCCAAGATTCTGTAAACATTGGTGGTCCCGGCGTTTTTGCTGAACAGGGTCCGGGGATCTTTTTTTGTTTTCACCTGCAGCACAAGGATGGAAGCATTCAATGAGCCTGCGGCATAGGCAATCAGGCAGAAAAGTATGAACATGAGTGGATGCCCTCCCTGATCCATGCCGGAGGGGTGATGGTTCCGCCGCTGACATCTCTCATCATTGCCCCGGATACGGTTTCACACAGATCGCCCTGCTTGTCGGTAATCCATATGTCAAACCCCAGGGTCCCGTGGGTTTGATATTGGGGGATGACCCGGGCAGTATAATCCTGATGTTCAACCGTGGGTTTGTAAATGATCCGTTTATCAAACCCCACCGGAAAGGCCACAACGCCGAAAAACCGCTGACTCCAGACACAGCCGGCATGGAAGGCTCCATCCAGGGGAAATCCTGATCCCAGCATGGTTTTAAATGGATCATCCGGATCATCGGGCATCGCTTTCAGTGTTGCATACGCGCCTGACCGGGCAAGCCGCAATTCATCCTTAATGGAGTGAAAGGCCGGCCCGAACGGAACCAGTTCACTGTATATGGAATCGGTTGCCACCTTAAACACGGGCTCTTCACATTCATGGGCATGGACTGGGGAGAGGTTTGGGACAGGTTCTGTTTTGGCGTAGAAGGTAGCCGTGCAATGCTCCCGGATTCTTGTCATGGCACCGTTTTTTGAGGAAAACCGGGTGGCCAGGGATAGCGAAATCCGCGTATCGTCGATGGGGCGGATATTGCACAGCGCGTCAATGGTCTCCTGGCCGGGTTCAAGCACAAGAAATTTATTGAAGCGTGCATCCGCCATATGCCCCGGGGCAAAGGCGGAAGTGAAAAAATCGCGTTCCCCGATTAATCCGGCCAGGATCTTTAACGCCTCCACAGCCGGAAAAACCACCTTGCCTGCAAAACAATGGTCCATGAAGTGGGGATAAACGGCTATGGTTAACGGAACCTGGGTAAAGGAGCTGTCCATCTCAGGTTCTGCTTGGCGGGTCTACAAATTTCAGGCTCAGGTTTTCCCCTTTTTCATACCCCATCACCCATACGGCCAGATAGGTATCCACATAATCCAGCCAGGCCTTGAAGGTTTCAGGATCAATCGCGTGTCTGAAAAGTCTTGCCGTGACAACTGCACTGCCGGCCGCGTAGTGGCGGCAGTCCGCACAATCGGTATCCGGCACACAGCATGCCGCGCTTCTGTCCCAGGTCAGATCTGCCCTGTATTGTCTGAATGTTTTACCCAGGCCCACATCTTCATGCGGATTCATTCTCGGATAAGAACATTGAAAAAGATCGTGCAGGGCCATCTCATGGGTATGAACAAGGATGTTATAGTGGGAGAAGAGCAGATGCTCAGGATAGGTTTCAAGCATCTCAATCATGATCTCCCTGGTTTTTGCCAGTGTCTGCCGGTTGTGCCGCAGGTCTCCATCATATCCCACCGGCGCGGAAAACATATTAAAGGTGAAGCGGCAGCCGTTTTCCGCAAGGATGGGGGCCACATCCCGTATCTCATCAATGTTGCTGCTGGTAAAGGTGTAGACAAATACGGCCCTGGGATCGTCTTTGTAGTTTTTGATCTGTTTTTCAAGCATGTGATCAGCCCTGCGAACGGCCTGGCTTGTCCGGTCATTGCCCCACACGGAGATGTGGATCCTGTAGCCCACACCCTCCGGTATGAATTTTAACCCATTGGATGCGATGGCGCCCAAAGGAATTTCCCGGTAACAGGTCTGCAAAAGTTCGGGAACCAGGGCGGGCTCAGCCCCTGCCAGCACAACAAAGGTGATTCCCCGTTCCTTTTCTCTGACCATCAGTTCCTGCCATGCGTCAGGATCGTTATTCCCGGTGACAAACTGTTTGTCGCCTTCATAAAAATAACAGCCTTCACACCGGATATTGCAGCGGTTGGTCATGTCATAGGTGGATTCCCTTAGGAAAAAGTACTTTTTTACCCGCTGCCATCGGCTGCGAATCACCGGATCGGACAGAATATCTGAGAATTTCCAATATGTTTGCATAGAGGGTTTTTATATATTTGTTAACTTAACTTAACTTAACTTTATCTCTTGTTGTGGGTTGAGCCTGGGTGTTGATAGACCAAGTCAGCCCATGGCAGTTATAATTTGTTGTTGATGTATTCGGCAATGAGCCGGACGTTTGTCAGTTTGGGGTAGTCATCCTCGTCAATGCGGATACCGTATTCATCCTGGATCACCAGGGCCACGGTGGCAAGATCCATACTGTCAATGCCGACTTCATCCACAAGGTCCATTTCAGGATCAAAGGTTTCGGGCGTCACATCCTCAATCATGAGTTCATCAATGATAATCCGGGTCACATTGATAATGACATCATCAATGGTTCTTACTTTGTTCATTTTTAGAGTTTTCTCCATTTATATAATTTTAAAGCTTCTTAACATATTCCTGACAAGATATCCATTTCAGGATTCATGGGTCAAGGGTCATCGCATGTAAAAAATACCTCACCCCACTTGATTTTATATCCTTTACGATTCCCCCAACCCAGGATTAACAAAACGCAATGGCAGGGATATGGCTGTTTTTCAGGTCAGGGTCATGCCTGTTATTTTTGCGACATAATTTTTAGTCTCCCTCGGCATCTGGCTTGGCCGGGAGTCCAGGTTCCCCATCCCCCAGTTGTAGGCGGCCAGGGCAAGGGGGACGCTTCCTTCATACCGGTCCAGCAACTGCTTCAGGTACCGTGTGCCGCCCATTACATTCTCAGTGGGATTCAGAGGGTCTTTTACCCCGAGTTCCCTTGCGGTATCCGGCATCAGCTGCATCAGCCCCATGGCCCCTTTGGGAGAAACAGCATCGGGATTAAAGCTGCTTTCCGCTTGGATAACCGCCTTGATGAGGCCTGAATTCACCCCAAAGGTTGTGGCGGCTTTCTCAATGATTGCTTCAATGTCAAGGCTGTCAGTCCGTTTGGCCTCTTCGGTTGTTGCGGTAACAGTTCCATTGGCTTCAATTTCCTGAAAGCGGTTTTTTGACGGTGCCTGTCGGATTTCTGACATCATTTTCCGACCGGCCGTCCGGTTGGAAAGCATCTGCTCAAGCCCGTCCATGAAAGGGGCACAAATCGGCTGATCATCCCCGTTTTCGGTCAGTATTCCCAGAAGGCTTTCATTTATCTGCATCATCATATGCCGGGACAAAACCAGGGAGAGCCTGGCGTTTAGAGAATCTGCCGCCGGGTCTTGTTCTGCTGCCTGGGCGGGGGGTGTCACCTGTTTGAGAAGATTTGAAAAAGATGCTGACCCGGGGCCCTTATTGTTTTGCAGCCCCGTTCTCCATGCTTCTCTGGAAACCGGGTTTAACCGGGGCGAGCCCATTGAAGCGTCAAATGTCGTGTCAAATTGGATCGTCATGATTTCTTAACCTGTAAATTGTTCCGGCTTGCTTGAGAACGGCCGGCGGACGGATTCATTACTGAAGGCCGGGCCTCTTTCAAACCAGTTACCTCTCGGAGAAAAGCAAGAAGCATGCCTTTTATCCAGGCAGGGGGATTAGCCGGTGACGGCTATAGCTGAACACAGGCAACGGTGGCAGGATATCTTCAGCCTGATCATTCAGCCGGATTCAATTTGAAGAAAATTTATGTGTCAGAACTTTTACGCACCCGGCAGATAGACAGAATGCTCGCCTTTGGGGGGATTCAAACAGAGGCAGGAGTATAATATATAAAATTTGGCCTGGTTCAATTCTCCAGGAGACAAGGTAACAGTTTTTGGTAACACTTTAACTTGCCATAAAATGTAACCTACTTAATTTGCATATTAAAATGATTTTTAAGAGAGTTATGTCTGCCTAATATCTGCAACCTTGTTTTGAACCAGGCCTAAAATTTAATCTTGAGTTTCCCTGCCGGGGATGTTTAATCTCCAATTAAGTTGCTTGGTTTCTGTTTTTCTTTTAGGTTTACATTCTAAAATAGAATGGTTAATGTTTTTGTTGTAGGAAGATTAGGTTATGTGATCTTAACTATAGTCGACCAATAACAACGAATATTAAAAGTGTTCCAATTGATTTTGGAAATTTTTTTAGTGTTAAGTATAAATAATTGTAAATAAGGTAAAGGCAAGACCGATGCCAAGACCGACTAAAATAACACCAGATCCAATAATTGATGCTGTTGTAGAATTTCGTTTTGAAAGTGAAATCCCACCTGATGCCATTTTAGGCATGCTGTTTAGCGTTGTTCGAAACGATTTTCCAAATTTCAACAAATTACCAATAGCTGATATTCCAGGGGTGCTAAGGCAGAAAGACCCACAATTAAAATTTGCGCCATGTTATCAATCTATTTCAAATGGATATCGATTAAATGTTGGCCCCAATGTGATATCCTTGGGGAACCCAGGAAATTATGTCGGTTGGAAAGATAATTTTTATCCATTTCTACAAAGTATTATTAAACAATTAGAAAAATCCGGAATTGTAAAAAGATTCACTCGGATTGGAATTAGATATATCGACTTTTTTGAGGCTGATATTTTTGAAAAAAAAATTACGCTTTCAATTAGTCTTAATGATGCCCCTCTTAATGCAAAGCAGATTACTGTTAGTACTATTTTTGAACAAGAAGAATTAGTTACTAGAGTAAACATTCAAAACAACTCAACTGTTATCTCAGGTGATAATCGCCGTGTTGGATCTATCATAGATACAGATACTTTCTTCGAACCAAAACAGGATATTTCTTTTAGCGACCTAATTTCATTACTGGATAAACAACATGAAGTTTCATTGTCAGTATTTTTCAATTTGCTTCACCCTGAGTTTCTAAAGACACTTAATCCGGAGTATTAAAAATGTATAATACAGAATTGTACGAGGATTTATTGCAGGGTCAGGGACAATACCAATACTCCCTTAAAAAAACAACAAAAACGATGGTGATCTGTGGCGCTCTTTTGTTAAATACGAGTGTTCCTCTTGTTTCGTACCCGTTATTGGGTAACTTTGCTATGAATAAAGATGGAAGTGATGGATATACGTTTAATAGTCGTTACTATGACAATGTGAATACATGGTCCGATATTAAGGTAGAATATATTCCCTTATTGAGGGTGAATATAGCTATTGGGTAGTATTAGGGAATACTTGTGATCTGTCAAGAAGTTTACCTATCAATGAAGACTCGCCGATACCACAACTCACTCATATTTCTCCCCTCATCCCAGTTCCGCAAGAGACTCCAGAGAGTATTCTTGATAATTTAAAAAAGTATAAACTTTTTAAGAGAGTGTTTATTCCAAGATGGAATGATGAAAAAAACGATTTTTATATTGATTTAACAATAATAAACTCTATAGAAAGACAGTGTTTAATGAACCATTCTGAAGTGTTGGCAAGGCTAAATTTTAAAACTTGGCTTTTGCTCCATTCCTGTCTTGTTCGATATATTGCTCGAGATGATGGTCGCCATGATTAGCAATACATCTTATTCATCAGTGGACTACATCAGTATCGAAATATCCCCAACATGGCATTTAGAACCCCGGACTATTATTAATAGTTTTGATCATCAAGCCTTTAAAAAGTAAAGGCAGGTCCTATACACAACATGTTTATAAATACTTAAATCCAGGGTTTTAGGCTCATCCACAATATGTAGGTGTAGCTTCTTACTATTTAAAGAGAAGGATTATAGTTTATACTGTATCTTCCGCATGAGCCGTTCGACATTGATATGAAACTGCAGGAACGTTACATGCGATTGCCCTGTTCCGGAGGCCTGACTGTCTGGCCAATACGGATATCAATAAATCCAGTACAGACAACCTTCTGGTCCGCCGTAAGCTGATATTCAAAACGATTCGGAGTTTTTTTCGCCGGCTTTATCAAAACTGAAATGGGGGTGTTCGGTCTGATCAATTGCTTGAATCTGACCCGCTTGAACCCTTCAAGTTTCACTCCGGGTCCCATGGTCCGCTGCATCAGGTCAAAAATCATGCTCATCTGGGCAATGCCCGGGACAATGGGGTTGTCCGGGAAATGCCCGTCAAACCAAGGCGACTCGGGGGCAAAGATCGTCCGGGCTGTGATGATTGACGCTTCTGTCATGCTGATCTTACTGACCTCATATCCGGGTCCACTTCGATCCGCCATCTCTACGGATGGGGTCATGACCTTGAGTTACCATGTTCGTTAACATACCGGGCCAGGGTATCAAGGGTGGCAAATACGGTTTCTCCAAGCTCCTTGTTGTCAATGACCACCCCGTAATCGTTTTCCAGCATCATGACCATCTCCAGGACATCAATGGAATCTAGTCCCAAAGGACCGCCAATCAGCTGGTCCTGTTCATTGATATCTTCGGGTGTTACATCCATCAGTCCCAGTGTGTCGACAATTTTGTGCTTGAGTTCTGAAATCAGCTTTTCCATATTCCATCCAATACAATAAGCATTATGGGTTTTATTATTTAGTGTGTAGATTAAAGGCCTTCAAAGGTGTTCATCTCTTCCTGTTCTTTTAACACATCTTTATAAATGCCCTCCCACCCCTTTTTTTTAAGGACCCTGGCATGCTGCTGTTGCAGTAATGGTTTGAACATGTATGTCCAGATGCCGGTCCATAATTTGCCGGTCCCCTTGGCCCTGGCCGACGGGTCCCACCATCCCAGAACGGTCTGGCGGTGATACCAGAACAGGTATTGCAGTTTGTCGGCACTCAGGTGACGGGTTTTGACATTGGCCCACAGGCCGTTGTATTTTTTCAAATCCAGGGCATTGGTCACAAGGCCCTGGTCCATGAGCTGTTCCCTCATGCCTGTTTTGGGATAGGGGGTCAGGATCTGGCAATAGGCGGCATCGGCATTAATCTCTTTTAAAAAACGGTAATTTTCAATGATGGCGGTCTCGTCATCATCGGGGAATCCGAATATCAGGCCGCCGATGACCATCAGGCCGTGTTTCTGGCACAATGCCACGGCTTTTCTTGAATATTCCACAATGTTTCCCTTGCCTGCCACGGCAAGGTTTGCTTTTGAGACATTTTCGATCCCTAAGAATACGGACTTAAACCCAGCCTGGGCCATTTTACGAATCATGCCCTCATTGGTGGCCATGGTCAGGCTGTCGGCCTGGACTACCAGTTTCAGGCGCCGGTATCCTTGCTGAATGATGGCATCGCACAGCCGGATGACCCTGTCCGTGTCCAGGACCAGGTTGTCATCCACAATAAAGGCCAGCCGGGTTTTTTTATTATAGTAAATGTCATCAAGGTCGGCAATGACCCTGTCAATGGGATAGGTTCTGAAGGTGCGGCCGTACATGTGCTTCATGCTGCAGAAATTGCAGGTTCGGGTGCATCCCCTTGAGGTCTCCAGCACCTCGGCCTTCATGTTCATCACATGGTATCCCCAGGTCAGCCGCCGTTTGTCCCGGATGGGCGGTTTCAACTTGGAAAGATCCTGCAGTTCACCCATGGGATTGGTGATGAATCCGTCTCCATCCCTGTAGGTCAGGGAGGGGATGTCCTGGAAGGTGTCTTGGCCGTCCAGGGCTTCCACCAACCGTTTAAAAGCCGTCTCTCCTTCTCCCTGGATAATGAAATCAATGAGTTTGCCTTCCGGGGATTTTGTGATCTCCTGGGTCATCAGGGTGGCATGGTATCCCCCGACCACGATTTTGGCCGTGGGGCGGATTCGTTTGATCAGCCGGATAATCCGGCAGCAGGTGTCCCATTGCCATGACATGGCTGAAAGCCCCACGATATCCGGCGCAAGCCTTGTCAGCTGTTTCGTCAGATAGGCGCGGATGGCCCGGCGTTTTCGGATCAGGTCAATGATTCTGACCTCATGGCGTTCATGGATGTTGCCCCCGATGCTGGCAATCCCGAGGTTGGGGAAGTGCACGGCATTCTGGTGAATGACCAGGGGCGCTACATCGGGCATGGACATCAGGAGTACTTTCATGGCAGACTCTCCTTGGAAAAAGGGATAATGACGATTGAAAAGATTTTCATGGCAATAGCCTCTATCTGTGTCCCCCGGGGCCAGTTCTCCGGGTAAAAATGCCATTCCCCACGTGCCCGGCCCCATGTGAACACCTGAGGTCAGAGACAACGGGACAAGGGAAAGACGCGCCCGGGGACAGGCCTGACGTATTTGGGGCATGACCGAGGCCTCCACCCATGCCCTGTTGTCCGAATATTCCAGAACTATCCTTGGTGAAGCGGTTTTTTCAAACTCGTGTTGAAGCCGGTTGACGGCATACCGGATCTGGCTGTCACTGTTTCTCACGGTTGCGACTTTTTGGGCGCCGTTTGCCCTGGGGCTGATGACGGGCCGGATGCTGAGAAGATCACCCGCTACACCGCCTGTTTTGGACATCCTGCCACCCATGGCCAGGTATTTCAGCTGGTTGAGGAAAAGCAGTTCGTCGCAAGCCCCGATAATTTTTACCGCATGGGCTGCCAGTTCCGCCGGATCCTTCAGGGTTTCGGCTGCCAGGGCAACGGTTTCGGCAATCAGCCCGAGCCTGCCGGATGCCGCACCGGTATCCACAACCTGCATGCGTTCTGAAAGGTCGTTGTCCGCAACCCACTGGACGGCAACCTCATAATTGCCTGTATACACAGACCCCACACACAGGTAAAGCACCCGGTCATATTGTTCCAAGGCCTTCCTGAAGGTTTCCCGGCGCTGGAATACCGAGGCCTGGGCCGTCATGACCCTTTTACCCCGGGCCATGTCCGCATAGATTTGGGCCGGGTCTGCCAGGGTTTCAGGAGACCCGCCGCCGTCTGTCACGATGAAACTGTCCATGAGCGTGATGCCAAGCGCTGCGGCCCGCTCAAGGGTGATGGAGCCTGCCGCATCCGTGATGATGCCCACCGTGTCAGGGGTTGCCCGGGCCGGTGCTTTTTCCGGCCGGGTTGTGATGGGTTCATCATCCCATGCCGTGATCTCCCCTAGCTCAGACACCCGCCGCTTAAGCGCCTCCCTGTCCCGGGTGTGCACATGGATTTTCAGGGATTGATCGGTTTGTGCCATGACAATACTGTCACCAAGGGTTTTAATCAGTGCGTCCGGGGCCCCGGCACCTTGATCCATCCGGATCTGTAAATCCACACAAAACGCCGGTTCTGCGGGTTCCGTGTATCCGGCAGAGACACAGAGATGATCCTTGAAGCTTTCCATGACCGGGATACATTGATCCTGCCGCTCTTCAAGGGCTTTGAAAAATCCTTCCAGGAACAGGAACATCCCTAACACTCCTGCATCCACGACACCTGCTTTCTGCAGGGCGGGCAGTCGGGTAACGCTTTGGGCCACACTCTGTCTGAGTACTTCGGTCAGTTCGTCGGTGTCAAAGAATGCTTCGTGCAGCCGGGCGTCACTTGCCTTGTCATCAAAAAAACGGGCCTGGCTTTCAAACAGATCCAGCATGGTACCTGGCCTGGGATCGGCCACGGCGTTCATGGCCATGTTTAAGCCCTGCCTGGCGGCATTGGGAAAAGAGATGGGCAATGGATGGGCCAAAAAGCCTGAAAAAAAGGCTGCCGCAATATTGCCTGAATTGCCGACGGCCGACCGTGACAGGTTATCAATTAATTTATCAAAAGGGCGTTGGTCAAAAGAGCTCCCTGGCGATGGTTTGCCGGCGCCATTGCACGCGCCATGAGCCGGCTTGATTTGCTTAAACGGTGCCAGGCTGATTTTCAGATTTTTGCCGGTATCTGAATCATGGACCGGAAAGACATTGACCTGATCCAGCAGATCCGCCCAGGCCACAATTCTTTCATACCCAATGGCAAAGGCTTTTGTCATTTTTTGTATGTTCGTACACTCAAAAAGGCCTGGGGGCATGAGGTCACACCAGAAGGGATGAGGTGATATCCTCGGGGATTCTGTACAGAAGCCTCATTTCAGGCACACGCACAGCCACCTGTTCTCCTTTTCCCCGGGCACAGACCTGGCCCGTATTTTTAAGCCGGATCTCAAAATTTATGGCAATTTTGTATTCAGCCTCTGTCACAGACGCTTTGCAGATAAATTCGTCATGAAATTTTAAAGGGGCAACATGCTTGATGGATGAGCGGCTTACCGGAAAGCTGACATGTTTTGTAAGGGAGTATTCATACAGGTCAATGCCTCCTGCTTTAAACAGGTCGAACCTTGCAATATCAAAGTATTTATAATAATTGCCGTGCCACATCACATGCATGGGGTCCAGGTCGTGGAACGGCACTTTGTGTACTGTTTCGATCTGTCTGTATATCGGCTTTTTATTTTCGTTTTTTGTTACCATGGAATGAACTGATACAGTTTTGCGAACATTTCATAAACGGTGATCCAGTTCTGCAGATCCCGGGTACTGTTCATATGTGCCCGTTTATTGACCATGACCCAGCTCATATGGGCTGCGCCGTCCTTGCAGGTTCTGCAGTCCCGGGTTTCAGAGGTGCAGCAGCGGTGCATGGTTTTTAGATCCGAGGCCCAGCGGATAAAGTTGGTCAGCCGTCTGGGATTGTTTTTCCGGTCGTCCAGGGGCTGCGTCACCGAGGGGCACTCCGCCCACCCGAAGGACCTGCCCAACATGGTGCCTGTGGTGATGATCTTGTGATAGTATTTTGCGGAGACCACCGTGTCCGGATAGCGGTCCAGTAGGTCGTCCATTTCCCGGCACACGTCTGCAAGCTCTTGATTGGTCCAGTTGAATCCGTCCACACCTTCGTCATTGGAAAGAAGCTGCATATGAACTTTGACGCCTACATTGCGAATTTTCTGGACAATGGGCTCAATATTTCCCACCAGTTTGGGGGTAATGGTCAGAAGATAGTAAACATGGGGATCGCCTTCATAGTGGCGGCTGGATATGGCAAAGGTATCCTTTCCCCTTAATGTCTTTTCGTCATCACTGCTGCCCCACAGCGAAATGCCCACCATCATATTCGGAAAACGCTCCCTGGGCACTTTGATCAGCCCGTTTGTGGCAACAAAGGTGGGCATGCGTTTATAAAACGCCTCGACCCGGTCCATGCAGAGGGTGGGTTCTCCGCCGATGAGAATCGCAAGATTTACGCCCCGCTCTTTTTCCCGATCAATAAAGGCTTTCCATTCTGAAATATCCATCTGCTCTTCGGCCGCCTCGTGTTCCCCGGAGGAAAAAAAGAAACAGCCCTTGCAGCGAAGGTTACAGCGATTGGTTACATCATAGATGGAGCTTCTTATGTTGAGCTTGGAGATGGCTTTATATCGTGCATACCATTCTTGATCCAGAAGAGAACTCACTGTTTTCATAGACAGTTTCCTTGCCTTGCCTGTATTGGTTTTTTTTAAAGGTAAGTAATATAATAAAATGATACGCCATAAACAAGACTAAAATAGTGTCCGGAGAGCGCTTTCATCCGGGCATCACCTCAACAGCGGTAAGATATCTGCCAAGGCCCAGAAGGAGAATGCCGCGGTGTTGAAGATCCATGGATTGTCCCTGGACATTCGGGTTCGGCAGCCTGTTGTTTTCCACCGCGTCCACGGCAAGCACGGCTGCAACAGCCGGGGCCGTAGCAAACTGCCCGGTAAGGCTACGGTAATCCAGAATTGGCAAGGACGATGAAAACGCATTGGTCAAGGCTTCGGCCAGGTCCTTTCGCCGGGCCGCACAGGTCCGGGGGATGCCTGCCATGACGGCACCATACCTGTCATTAAAATCCGGCAGTTCCCGGATAAGGCCTGTCAGGGAATCCTTGGGCCCAAGACGGTCGTCATATTTCATGAAAAGCCGGGGGGTCAGGGTGGTTTTGCCGGGAACCGCTCCGGGGGCCAGCACCAGGGCGCCGCCGCCGTCTGCCGCCCTCTCCCCGGGGATCACAGACATGTCAAATTTGAAAGACAGGTCCGGATGGTGTTCATCGCCGCCCATGACCATCATCGGGGCATGGTCTTTTTGACCCAGAATCCCGGCTGTCCAAAGGGCCTGTTCAAAGGAGGTATCCCCGCCCGTGGTGGTGATGTTGGCCCCTTTTGCACCAAGTTCCATGGCCACATGGCCCAGGGCTGCGTTATGGACCGACCCCACAAAATCAATGGGGCTGGAGGACTTTTCATTGCCTGCAAAAAGCCGTGAAAGAAAGTCCCAGGTTTCCGACAGCGATCCCCAGCCGGTTCCGCCGATAATGGATGCCGGGGATATGCCGGGGGGCGCATCTTTTCCGGCCAGGACCGCCAGGGCCAGCATCAGGCGGGAGAATCGTTTCATCCGCCGCACTTTTTTCAAAGAGAGCAGGTCTGTCAGGGTTGAGTCCGTGATCATTCCTGCCAAAGAGTGTCCCTTGTAAAATGCCTCCAGGCTGTCAGCCGTGGTGCCCGCACCGGTTACACAGGCAGAACCCAGAACCGACATGGGACCCATTGTCGGTTTTTGAACCCTTGTTGCATCCCGGGAGCAGGTTCCGGCTCTCCGGTTTTCTGCTTTTGAGATCACAATGGCTGCATTATTCCCGCCAAATCCAAATGTGTTTGACAATACCCTGTGAACGGGCTGTTGGATGGGGTTGGGTACCGGAATGAAATTCAGTTCAGGATCCGGCGCACTGAATCCGGTATTGCCGGGGATGAAACCTTTGGATACGGCCATAGCACAGATGACCGCTTCGATGGCTCCGGCTGCGGCCATGGGGTGGCCTGTGGCGCCTTTGACCGATGATGCCGCAGGTCTGTTTTTGTTAAAAAGCCGGTTCACGGCCAGGGCTTCCGCCCTGTCATTGGCCTCGGTACCTGTGCCGTGAAGGCTGATATAATCTATCTGCTCGGGGGTGATGCCGGCGTCATCCATGGCTTTTACCATGGCATCAAACGCGCCGTTACCCTCGGGGTGCGGGGATGAGGCGTGGTATGCATCACAGGACAGGCCGCCCCCGGACAGTTCCGCCACCGGATTTTCAGGCCTTTGGGATACAAGGAGCAGCAGGCCTGCACCTTCGGCAACGCTCATGCCGGAACGATTTTTGTCAAAGGGGCGGGCCCCGGCGGGATCAACCACCTGCAGGGACTGAAACCCAAAACAGGTCATCCGGCACAGGGCGTCCGCTCCCCCGGCCAGGACGGTTTTGGCCCGGCCCGAACGGATCATCTCCAAGGCGATTGCCAGGGCCGTATTTCCCGAAGAACAGGCTGTGGACACGGTGATGGCAGGGCCGGTACAGCCCATCAGGTCGGCGATATCTTCGGCAACCGTGCCCAGTCCGTGGTGCCGGAAGCGTTCGGGATCGGTCTCTTTTTCCTTGAGCAGGGATTCACAGGTCAGCATCCCCCCGGTGGTGCCCCCTAAAACAACGGCATCCGGGACCCGGCTGCATTGCGCCATGATCTGTTCGGCAGCTATCCGGGCAAGTTCGTGGGTTCTGGGAAGCGTGTGTTTGATTGTTCCCGGAACCACGCCCACCTTGGGCAAATCCGGGCGGTTGAGTTGGAAAAAATCCACGCGGGCCAGTCCCGATTCACCCTGTTTAAGGGCCTGGCAGGTACTCTCAGTCCCTGTCCCTAAGGCGGAGATGATTCCCATTGCCGCAATGTACGCACCGCATGTCATTATTTATATCTCCGGATTTTTGAAGAATATTTTGTTTAAAATGGTTTTAAGGCAGAAAAACAACATGCGTTAGCTCCTATCATCAAGAGGGTGATCTGCAGGTTCCGAAATATCATTTCAGGCACACCAATGGAAGCATATTGTAAAATCAGGCGTGTTTTTAACGATAGTGTTTTTCCATTTTTCACAGCATACAAATATTGTCTCTTTTCAATTGCATAAAAAAAGAGGCTTGGAAAACCCGGACCGCAATGATAGGAATATTATTCATTCTCTGCCTCAATAAAGGGGCCAACCTTTCAGGAGGAAAACATGAAGCGCTTGTTACCCTTTTTTTTGATTTTTTTTATCACCCTTCAAGGCTGTGCTTCCGAACAGGAAAAAGCCGACACCTTTATCCGGGAAGGAAACGCTTATTTTGAGAAGCAGGAATATGCCAAAGCTGAAATCCAGTTGAAAAATGCCCTCAAGCTGACACCGGATTCGGCCCAGGCCTACCATCTTCTGGCCCAGGCCTATCTCAAGCAGAAAAAGGTCCAGGAGGCATTTGGCACATTTTTACGGCTGGAGCAGCTGGAACCGGATAATCTTGAAACCAAACTCCAGCTGGCCTCGATTTATTTTCTGGCCAATAAACGGCCTGAGGCGGAAAAAAAAGTGGAACAGGTCCTTGCTGCTGATCCGGACAACATTACGGGGCTCTATTTGAAAGCCGGAATTCTGGGCAGCAAAAAAGCGGGACTGGAAACCCTGGAACCCATCTATGACCGGATTCTTGCGCTGGATCCCAAACAGACCAAGGCCATGCTGCTCCTTGCAAGGATATACGAGGCCCAGGGAGAATCCGCCAGGGCCGAAGCCATCCTGAAAAGGGCCGTCCAAGCGACTCCGGATGATCTGAATATCAGTCAGGCATTATTCATGTATTACCTTGCCCACAAATCCTATGACAAAGCCCAGATCGTTTTAGAAGACCTGGTCCGCCAAAAACCTGAAGCGGTTCAACCCAGGATCATGCTGGCCACCTTTCATGCCGACCGGCAGGAAAACGACCTGGCCGAGGCATCCTTCTTAAAGGCGGTTGAACTGGCTCCGGACAATCCTCTGCCTTATATGCTCATTGCCCGGTTCTACAATGCCAATGAGCAGCCGGACAAAGCAGAAAAATTTATCAAAAAAGCCCTGGCCGTCCATCCGGACGATGCCGGTTTGAAAACCGTGTATGCGGATTTTTATTTTCTTCACAAGGCGTACAAAAAAGCCGAGGAGATGGTTGATGAGGTATTGGCGGTACGCCCTGACTTTCCCCAGGCCAAGGTTCTTAAAGGAAAATTGCTGATAATCCGGAAACAACCGCATCAGGCAGGGCAGATTTTCCTCTCCTTGTTAAAAGATGAGCCGGATTCTGTTTTGTACAATTTCTTGATGGGATCGGTGCTGCTGGAACAGGGAAAACCAGATCAGGCCATCTCTTATCTTGCCAAAACCCTGAAAAAGAATCCCCGCCACCTCAAAGCCAGGATTATCATGGCAGATATCTATTTCAAGCAGGCAGATTATTTTCTGGCCGAGACTGAAATCAATGAGGCATTGAAACTAAGTCCCAAAAACTATAACGCCCTTTTATTGAAGGGAAATATTTACGCCGCCCGGAAAGAGATGAAAAAAGCCCGGGCTGTTTATGAGGAGCTGATTCAAACCCATCCGCAGAACCCGGCTGCCCTGTTCAGCCTGGGCAATCTTTACGTCATGGATAAACAACCGGACAAGGCCCTGGATGCCTATGAAAAAGCTCTGGCTATCAACCCGAACCTTATGGATGTTTTTATCAACATTATCCGGTTGTACAGCACCCAAAAAGAGTACCAGACAGCCCTTCACAGGTGTGATGCCCATCTTGACGCCATGGCAGATGCCTCCCCCGTTGTCGTGTCCATCATCCAGGGGCTCAGGGGAGACCTTTTCATGGCCCTTGGAAATACGGATGCCGCAATAAAAGCCTTTGACCTGTCCATTCAGAACAATCCGAAATTTATTCAACCCTACTTTTCACTGGCCAAGATCTTTCATTCGGAAAAAAATGATGAAAAAGAGCTTGAGACATATAAAAATCTGTTAGCCCAGCGACCGGATCAGTCCGCTCCCCATTTCTATCTTGGGACCTTTTACGAACAAAAAGGGGAAGACGATCTGGCCCAGACACATTACAAAAAGGTTCTTGAGCTAGATCCGGAACATGTTCCGGCCCTGAACAACCTGGCCTTTTTCTTTGCCGAACGGAACAAGGAGATGAACAAGGCCCTGGATATGGCCAGGAAGGCCAAGGAACTGGGCGGAGAGATTCCGGCCATCATGGATACCCTAGGCTGGATCTACTATAAAAAAGGCGTCTATGATTCGGCCATTGAAGAGTTTTCCAGCTGCGTCGAAAAGGAGCCTGAAAATCCCGTTTTCAACTACCACCTGGGCCTGGCCTATAACAAAAAATGGGATTACATCAATGCAAAGAAATATCTGGAGAGGGCACTTGAACTGGAAAAAGACTTTAAAGGGGCAGACGAGGCCAGAAAGATTCTTGAGCAGATTTAACAGGGCTGATTTTCTTTAGGGCTTGTTTTTTTACGACAAATTGAGTGTGAGCCCTAATTATAAATAGCGTTACTTATAAAACCCAGTTGGGAATTTACCTTTAATGTTAATGAGAGTCTATCATCTCCCTAACCCTTGATGACGGCAAGCGGAATCAATCGGGCCACTTTTTTGGCGATGCCTGCGCCGTGAACCACCTCGATCACCCGGTCTACGTCTTTATAGGCGCTCGGTGCTTCTTCGGCCAGGCCGGACATGCTGCTGACCCGCACATGGATGCCGCAAGCCTCTAATTCTTCGCGCAGTTTGGCACCCCGTACAGCTTTTTTGGCCTTGCTGCGGCTGATTACTCGCCCGGCCCCGTGGCATATCGACCCGAAGGTTTGCGTCATGGAACCTTCCGTGCCGACCAGCACCCAACTGGCGGTTCCCATTGAGCCGGGTACCAGAACCGGCTGGCCGATGTCACGGTATATCCCGGGCAGTAGCGATGATCCGGGGCCAAAGGCGCGTGTTGCGCCTTTGCGATGAACGCATACCTTTATCCGGCGCCCGTCTACCTCGTGTTCTTCGATTCTGGCCATGTTGTGAGCGATGTCGTACACCTGGTACACGTGGTGATTTTTTACCTTTCCGGCCAATACCTGTTCAAAGCTGCGGCGGATATGATAGGTGAGCAGTTGGCGGTTGACAAAGGCATAGTTGGCGGCGGCATTCATTGCTGCCAAATAATCTTGTCCTTCCGGGCTGCTGAGGGGTGCGCAAACCAGTTCCCGGTCCGGCAAACTAAACCCGTATTGTTGAATCGTTTTTTGAAGCCGTTTGACATAATCACTGCATACCTGATGTCCAAAGCCGCGTGAGCCGGAATGGATCTGGACGGTCACCTGGTTGTGGAAGATGCCCATGCGCGTGGCGACCGGTTCGTCGAAAATCCGGTCGACCATATCTATCTCAATGAAGTGGTTGCCTGAGCCCAGGGTGCCGACCTGGTCCTGGCCTCGATTTTTGGCTCTGTCACTGACCTTGCCTGGATCGGCGCCCTCCAGGCAGCCACCCTCTTCGGTTCGTTCCAGGTCGGACTCGGTGGCATAGCCACGTTTCAAGGCCCATTTTGCGCCTTTTACGACCAAGAGATCCAGTTCACCCGGCTTAAGCTTTATATGGCCGCCTTTGCCGAGGCCGCTGGGGCAGTTGGCGTAGAGCGCCGACGCCAAATCCTCCAGATAAGGGGCTGCTTCTTCTTTTTCCAGTTGTGTTGCCAGCAGGCGCACGCCGCAGTTGATATCATAGCCCACACCGCCGGGCGAGATAATTCCATCAGGGAGTTGGGTGGCGACCACGCCGCCGATCGGGAAGCCATATCCCTGATGCATGTCGGGCATGGCCAGTGCGTACTTGACAATTCCCGGCAGGGTGGCTGTATTGACCAGTTGTTCCAGACTTCGATCGCCCTGTATAGCCTTTTGCAGTTCCGAATCCGCGTAAAACCGGGCCGGCACGCGCATATCGGCACGAAACGACCTGGGGATTTCGTACAGGTATTTGTTGATTTGCTTAAAATCATGGCTGCTGATCATTTTACACCTTCTTTGTAATTTGCCGTATGATTATACGTCAAACACCACAGTTGCTTCCACCCCTTTTTTTGTCTCGACAATTTTCAGGTTGTGATAGGTTACCGCCTTTATATGCTTTTTTAAGCGTGAGGCGTGACCGCCGTGCATAACAGCCTGTAAATGGGTCGGCGTGACCTTGTACAGGTCAAACCGCCGGAAGATGAGCATTTGTGTTTCAGCCCAATAGGCCAGTTCGTTTAGCCATTCTACCAGCAAACTTTCGGCATCTATGGCCGCCAATTCAAACTGTTTTTCTATATTATCAGGAATAGAGGAAAGATCGAAGGCGATCAGGCTGTTCATGCCGCGAGCTGCATTCAGCAGTAACTCGTTCAGGTTTTGCCCCCAAACGTGAAGGGCACAGTCGGCGGTATGCTCCATTTCTTCAAATCCTGTATCATAGAAGGCATGAAAGGATTCCGGCAAAGATTTTGTCGGCATTATGTTCCCTTTTTAATAATCCGGTTGATGGTCTCCATTACACTGTCTTCTTGCCGGGCGGCCCGTAGATAGTTGTTTTATAAGCCAGTTTTCCAAAAACATCAAATTTAATTAGGGAGGTTTTCTTTGAATCCTCACGTTGGAGCGGATTATGCAGTCTGCTCCGGTTTATCGAAAAAATATCGACTGTTCATAAGGCAATGAAAAAATGACAAAGATCCTGTTGTATAGGAAATTATATTCGTGATAGTTTTTTCACTTGGCTGTTTTTGTTTGATCACTTAGTTTTTTTCATGAGGTGAATAGTGGATAAAAAATTTGATTCCGGCAAAAAAGAGGTGCTCAGGGCACGTTATGAGGCCCAGAAAATTGCCTTTGCACCTGTGGTGTTCCAAGCGGTACGCCTGCTAAGGGATCTGAACATTCTCAAAGTTATTGAAGCGGCCGGAAAGCCCGGGCTTAAAATCGAAGCGATTGCAGAACAAACAGGCGTCTCTTGCTACGGGGTGACCATTCTCTGTGAAACCGGACTTAGCCAGGATGTTCTGGAGATCAAGGATGATTGCTATAGACTAACCAATGTCGGACATTTTCTGCTCAATGATGAATTAACCAAAGTGAACATGGATTTTATCCATGACGTCTGCTATGAGGGACTTTTTCGCTTGGATCAGGCGATTGCAACAGGGAAGCCTTCCGGATTGGAAGTGTTTGGCAAGTGGTCCACAATTTACGAAGCATTAAGTCATCTGCCTCCCAAGGTTCAAAAAAGTTGGTTTGCTTTTGACCACTTCTACAGTGACTCTGCCTTTCCCGACGCCTTACCCTATGTATTTGACCTTAAACCGAAGTCACTTCTGGATATCGGCGCAAATACCGGAAAATTTGCCATCCAATGTGTTCGCCATAATCCGGATGTCCATGTCACTATGATGGATTTGCCCGGGCAGCTTGCCAAAGCAAAAGAGAATATTGCGGCACAAGGTTTCGGCAATAGAATCACCGAATATCCTATTTGTGATCTGCTCGATTCCAAAGCCCCGTTTCCCGGCGGTTTTGATGCGGTATGGATGAGTCAGTTTCTGGTCTGTTTTTCCGAGGCGCAGATTTCAAGTTTGCTTGAGCGGGCAAAGGAGGCATTGGCCCCCCAAGGCAACTTGTTCATTCTGGATACATACTGGGATCGCCAAAAACATGAAATCGCTGCATATTGTCTAATCAATTCTTCACCCTATTTTACAGCCATGGCAAATGGGAACAGCCGTATGTACCGGTTTTCGCAGATAGAATCTCTCATCACAAAGGCGGGTTTTCGGATTGAATCGGTTGATGACGGCCTTGGAATGGGCCATACCCTTATAAGATGCCGGACAAATTCAAATAGTGCCTGTCTGCCTGATTGTTGATTGACTTTTTCTCTGAAGTTTGAAAAATATGGGGCGGAGTTCATAACTAGGACTTCGCTCAATTTTTTGTGTCTCCTAATTAAATTTGACGCAATCTGTTGAGATTTGAGAGACTAATCATGCGTGTTTATTTGAACGATCGTTTAGTAATTGGTCTGAGATCCTTATGTTTCGTTATGGCAAAGCCGTTTGCTATTGGTCGTTATTCACAAAAAGAAAGGAGAAAAAGAAAAGATGAAGTGCAAATTTTGTTTTATTCTGTTTTTTGTATCCTTGCTGATTCTGTTCGGTGGGCCTCTCCATGCCGAAGAACAACAGGGCTGTTTTATCTCAAGCTTACATCACACCGGTGAAGGCATGCGTTATTGGTATGAGGCCAAGGACGGTTTCATGGCGATAAGCGGCGTACCGTACAACTCCCTTGGATGTAAGAACTGTCATGTGCAAAGTTGTGATGATTGTCATCTTCAGAAAACAGAAGAAGGCCTTGTTTACTCAACCGAAATAGCCCGGTCAAGTGATACCTGTCTTAAATGCCATGCCCGGGAGGAAGCCACACGCAAATATGATGAGCTGCATGAATGCCAGGGGGCCCATGCAGCAAGCAACATGAGCTGCATGGATTGTCATAGCAAAAAAGAGGTTCACGGAGATGGAAAAATCTACAGCAGTATGAGACAGGACGGCGCAATGGATACGGCGTGCACAAACTGTCACACAAAAGATACGCAAGATTATCCCGCGCTTCCGGACACCAAGTCCCATACCGTTCATAAGGGCAAATTGGCATGCAACGCTTGTCATGTACAAAATTCCATGACCTGTTATAATTGTCACTTCGGTGTACTTGCCAAGACAAAATCCAAACCTAAAAGCTTTGCAATGAAAGCCAAAGACTTTTTGCTTTTAGTAAAGTACAAAGGAACAGTGACAAGCGGAACCATGCAAACCTTGGTTGGAAAAAACAACGAACCGTTTGTTTCTTACGTGCCTTATTTTACCCATTCAATTATGAAAGAAGGGAGAAAGTGTGAGCAATGCCACGGCACGGAAGCGGTCAAAACACTTGCGTCATCCCAAACATTTACCCCGGCCGTATTTAAGGACGGCAAACTCGAATTTTACAAAGGAATCATTCCTGTTGTTCCGGATCTGTTGAATTGGCCTTTTTTGGAAAAGAAAGGGGAGCAGTGGGTGCCGTTCGAACCAAAGACAAAACCGCTTGTACAGATGGCAGTTTACGCCGAACCCTTCACGCCGGATGATTTGAAAAAATTGAAAGTTAAAATCAAATACGAAGAATAGCGCATATATTCAAAACCAATTGTTTCAGGTTCCGGTATGGGACGGCAGCGACACACGATGCTTTCTTATCCCTTTACCGGAACCCATCATCTCGGCTGATAGGAAGACACTTTTTCCCATAATCAATCGGAACATGCAGCACGCGCAAATCACCCCAAGGGCGTCCTGATTTGTCCTTGACAGTTCACAGTCTCTTATCTACCATAGGCCTTTCATTATAGCCTTGTGTGTAAAAATAATAAGTTGCGGGTGTATAATATCTTGAAATATCTCCTGGCTGCATCTGAATTTTTGCCCTGCATTTTAATGCCCCTGGGATTTTTTGTTGCAAGGGTCAGTGACTTATGAAAATCGATGCATTGCATTGTTTGACTGAACAGGCCGTGGCTGACCTTTTGACTTTGAAGATGGTCGGTGCGCGTGACAGATCTTTTTGCGGGAAATGCACCTATGGGGATATCCATGCCATGGCCCACGTCATTCTTGACAGGTGTCCTGAAACCCATCCGCAGAGGGGATACCTTGCCATATTTACCATGAATCGGGCTGTCATAGCTGCCGCAATTGTTGCGGCGCTGGCCGGCGGGCCCATATTGATTCTGCCCCATGATATCTCGGACGGGGCGCTTATGGATCTGGCAAGTGACCCGGAACATACATGGGTGGTGACGGATCCGGACAGGACGTTGCCTGATCGGTTTAAAGAACTTTTTGTTACCCCGGACGGCCACAGCCGTACTCCCATACCCTTAAACGCCGGCATTGACCCGGGTGCGCCCCTGCTTAAACTTTATACCGGCGGCTCAACAGGGACGCCGACCATATGGACAAAGACCGTGGAGAATATCATGGGCGAAGCCCTGTTTCATGTGGGTGAGCATCAGATCTCCTGTGATGACGTGGTGGTCGCCACGGTGCCGCCCTATCATATATACGGTCTGCTGTTTTCCGTGGTTGCCCCTTTGCTGGCAGGCGCAAGGGTGGTTGATCAAACCTGCCGATTTCCCCATGAGATTGTCAATACGGTGACGGATACGGCTGCAACCATTCTTGTCAGCGTGCCGGCCCATTTCAGGGCCTTGAAAGATCATGATTTTTCCGGTCATAACCTGCGTCTGGCTTTTTCTTCGGCAGGCGTACTGGATGAGGCGGATGAAAGAAATTTTCGCCAACGCAATAACGTTTTTGTGATGGAGGTTTACGGTTCAACAGAAACCGGCGGCATCGCCTTTAGATGCCGGGGGCGAGGCGAGACTTTTTTTTCCCCTTTTGATGTCATTGAAACCCGTATTGCAGAGGAATCCTTAAAAATCCGTTCCCCTTTTATTTCGTCTGAAATTAGTCGGAATGATGCGGGTTTTTATCTGGTGCCCGACAGGGTAAAAAAATGTTGCGTAAACCGCTTTGCCATCCTTGGCAGATCTGATGCTGTTGTGAAAATAGCCGGCCTCCGGGTTGACCTGGACCGGGTCGGGTCGGTTTTAAAGGCAATGGACGGTATCAGGGATGCGCTTGTTCTGGCAAAGGCCGTTCCCCGGGGCAGGGCCTTTGATATCTGTGCGTTTGTGGAAGGGAACTGCACCCCTGGGGATATCCGGCAATTTCTTTCAGGTCGCCTTGAAGCGGCAGCCCATCCGCGGTGGATCAAGGTTGTCGATCAAATACCCATGACCCGTTCCGGCAAGTATGACCGCGCTGCTGTTGCGGCCTTGTTTGAACCGGAGGCCGGCTAAGGAAAAATGCACCGCAGAGTCGTTATAACAGGGTATGGCGTCATCTCCCCCATCGGGGATACGGATGATGAGATCATCCGGCATCTGACCCAAGGGATTTCCGGGGTTAAAGAGCTTAAAGATGACGGATTTCTGTCCGGGTTTATACAGTCCGGTGTTTATGGCAGCATTGATTATCCCAAGACATATCACTTTGAACGAAACCATCGAAAAACCATGGGACCGGTGGCTTTTGTTGCCTGCGAGTCGGCCCGGCGGGCCATTGAACAATCGGGTCTGGATAAGGAATTTTTGACCTCGGGACAGGTTGGTGTGGCTTTCGGCTCCATCCACGGTAGCCCGTTTGTCCAGCGCGAGATCATGAAAACCTATTTTAAGGGCCGTAAAGAGGGTGATCCAGGCATCAATGCGGCCGATTTTTTAAAATCCATGGCCCACACCACGGCCGTTAATATTACAAAGATGTTCGGCATATCAGGCCGGGTCATCAGTCCCTGTACGGCATGCACCACCAGCAGCCAGTCCATTGGTTTCGGATACGAAACCATTCGCTTCGGCATGCAGGATGCCATGGTGTGCGGCGGTGCCGACGAGTATGACACCTCAACCGTGGCTGTTTTTGATAACCTTCGGGCCTGTTCCACCCGGTTCAACAACACCCCCCACCTCACTCCGCGTCCTTTTGACAGTCTGCGCGACGGTCTGGTGGTGGGAGAAGGCGCCGGCGCCCTTGTGCTGGAGTCCCTGGACCACGCGAAACGTCGCGGCGCAACCATTCTGGGTGAAGTTGTGGGGTTTGCCTCCAACAACAACGGGGGGGACATGATTCTGCCCAACCTGGCCGGGATCACCCAGACGCTGACCCTGGCCCTGGCTGATGCGCAAATCGCCGGCCGGGATGTGGATTTCATCAGCGCCCATGCCACAGCCACCCGCCAGGGTGACACCATTGAGGCAAAAGCCATCCATAATGTGTATGGAGAAAAACCCCGGGTGACGGCCCTGAAAAGCTACATGGGCCATACCATTGCCGCCTGCGGGGCCATTGAGACCATCATTACCCTGATGATGATGAAGCACGGGTTTATCCCGGCCACCCTCAATCTTGACACCGTGGATGAATCCTGTGCCATGATCAACCATACAAGGCAGTTGCTGGAGGAGAAGATCCATACGGCGTCGGTTCAGAACTTTGCCTTTGGCGGGGTGAATACTGCCTTAATATTGAGAAAATTCAACTGATGAACCCTCAATCTTCAAACGCCGTGAATGCAACGGAAACCAGGGGGTTCACTTTTCTCTCTTTTACCCGGGATCTGATCATTACGCTGCTGCTCTGGGGCTATTTTATTTTTGGATTTCTTCTGTTTTTCTCCCCGTTTTACCTGATCGTCTTTTTTTGCCCGTCCATGCGTGAATCGGCTATCCAATCTCTTAATTGTCTGTTTTACAGAGGTTTTTTTCTTCTGGTGCGTATGCTTATGCCGGGCGTTGGCCTGCATATTGCCCCGGAGGTCAAAAATCTTGAAAACTGCATTATTGTGGCCAACCATGTCTCCTATCTGGATCCATTGATGATGATCGCTTTGTTCAGGCGTCATAAAACCATTGTCAAGAGCACCTTTTTCAAGGTGCCGGTGTTCGGCTGGGTGTTACGGGCGGCAGGGTATATCCCGTCCATGCCCACGGGGCGGCTGTCCAGTCTGATGGTGCGGCAGACCACAACCCTTGCCCCCTTTCTTGAAAAGGGCGGGATTTTTTTTGTATTTCCCGAAGGCACCCGGAACCGCAACGCCGGAGAGGGTACTCTGGCATTTCACAGCGGTGTGTTTAAAATGGCAAGGCTTTGCAGCGCACCCATAAGTGTGCTGGTGATCCGCAATACCGACAAACTGTTCACACCCGGGCGGTTTTTATTTCATACCGGTTTTTCCGGGACCATCAGCGTTGAACTTGCCGGTACGATCCAGCCGGATTATGATAAAGAAAAGGTTTCTACGGCATGGCTCATGGAACAGGCCGCAAGGATTTTAAGTAAAAAACAAAGGACATCTCCTTGGGATCATCACACAGACAAGCCGTAATTTTGGGATATGACGCGGTTTGCGCCCTGGGAACGCGGTTTCCTGATGCCTGGGAAAAGGCGCTGAACGGAGACAGCGGTATTGGTCCGCTGACCCGGTTTCCCATGGATGACAACTTTCCGGTGCGTATTGCAGGAGAAATCGAGAGCATCGAGGATCTGGACTATCCTTTTCTAAATCCCAGGGAACGCGCCAAGTGGACGTCGCCCATTTTCAAGCATGCCATGCTGACCACATCCCGGGCCATTGCGCGAAGCGGGATTGAGATCACCCCTGACATTGCCCCCAGAACCGCCATCACCTACAGTTCCGCCCTGGGCGGGTTGGATGCCGCTCTGGAGGCGGACCGAAGACTGGTGAAGGAGAACCGCCTGCCCAAGCCCTTTACCAATCTCAATGCCTGCATCAATATGGTGGGAGGCAAGGTTTCCATCCTCACCGGCGCCACCGGCCCCATCACCGCAACCATCTCGGCCTGTGCCACAGGGTCCACCTCCATGATCATCGGTGCCATGTTCATTGAGCAGGGCCTGTGCGATGTGGCCATCTGCGGTGCGGTCGATTTTGCCCTGGTGCCCGCCATTATTGCCGGGTTTGCCACCATGAACGGTACCTTTTATCCAAAGCCCGGGGAAAACGTCCCGCCCCAGGCGGCGAGCCGTCCTTTTTCCAGCAATCGGCGGGGGTTCGTGGTCTCCGAAGGGGCCGGCGCCGTGATCCTGGCTGCCCGGGAGTTTGCCCAAAGCTGGGGCTTGAGGTATCAGGTGGCCCTTGCCGGGTGGGGCATGACCTCGGATGCCCACCATGTGGTGGCCCCCCACCTGCCTACGGTAACACGGTGCATGGAGTTAAGCCTTGCCCATGCCGGGATTGCTCCCAGTGCGGTTTCCAGTATCAATGCCCACGCCACCTCCACCCAGGTGGGAGACAAGGTGGAGTATGATGCGCTTTGTGCCGTATTCGGCAAAAAGATTCCGCCGGTGACAGCCAATAAATCCATGATGGGCCACGCCATGGGCGCATCCAGCGCCATTGAGACCATTTTTGCCGTCCAGGGGATGATTGGCGGGAAAATCCCCCCCACCATTAATTATGACCCTGATCCTGACATGGTGTTTGACTGTGTGACAGACAATGCAAGATGCCTGGACCAGCCGTATGTGTTAAAAAATGCATTTGGATTTGGCGGATGCAATGCCTGCATTGTACTGCAAAAATGCTGAAAGAATAGAGATAAGACCATGAAAGCACCAATGAACAGGCGGGTTTTTGTCCTGGGGTACGGGGCGGCCACCCCGTTGGGGGCAACCTTTGATCTGACCTTTGAAAATGCTGTGGCCGGTAAAGCAGGGTTTAGAAGGATTACCCGGTGTGAGGTGAAAACCCTGAGCAATGTGGTCGGAGAAATCCCGGACTGGGATCCGGTGGCAAGCGGGATGTTTGAAAAAAAAGAGGCCCATAACTGGAATGCGGCGTTTGTGCTGTTGACCGTGGCCGTGTGCCGGGAGGCGCTGGCTCATGCAGGTCTTGTCATGGAACCCGATATCGGTCGGCGGACCGCCTGTCTGATCGGCTCCGCCCTGAACGGTATGGATGCCTTCAGGATTGCCTCGGAGAAATATGCCAATGCAGGTCCTTTGCGGGTCAGCCCCTATCTTTTGCCCAACCTGTGCGGAAACATGCCGGCAAGCAAGGCCGGTATTGATTTAGGCTTTACAGGGCCGTTGTTCTCCCCCCAGGGGGCGTGTGCCTCGGGCAACCATGCCATCGGCATGGGGGCCAGGATGATCCGGGACGGTGATGTGGACGTTGTGCTGGCAGGCGGCGTGGACACGCCTCTGGTACCGGAAATCATTCAGGGTTTTGCCAATATGGGGGCCACCATAAAAGTCACTCCCGAGGACCGGGCCTATGATGACCCCGGCCAGGCCAGCCGTCCGTTCAGCTGCGACCGCAAGGGCATGGTGCTCTCCGAAGGGTGTGGCGTGCTGGTGCTGGCCGCAGAAGAGGTGGTAAAAGCCCACGGTCTTAAACCCCGGGCCGAAGTGGCCGGCGTGGGCTGGACCTCGGATGCCTTTCATTTTACCAGTCCCAATGTTGAGACCATTGTCCGGGCCATGCACCAGGCCATTGAGGATGCGCAAATTGCACCCCAAGATATCCAGTACATCAATGCCCACGGCACCTCCACGTTTAAGGGGGACCTGTCAGAGGCCGACTGTTTAAGGCAGGTATTCGGGCACCATTTAGGACAGATTCCCGTATCATCCAACAAGTCCCAGATCGGTCACACCCTGGGGGCGGCAGCCGCCATTGAGGCTGCATTGAGCATTGAAGGCATGCAGATGGGCATGGTGCTTCCCACCATCAACCATTGTCCGACCCCTGATTTTGACGACCTGGATGTTGTGCCGGATACCTTCAGGGCTCACCCGCACTCTTTTCTTTTGTCCAATGCCTACGGGTTTGGCGGAACCAATTGCTGCATCGTATTCAAAGGGGTATAACAGTATGAAACCCAAACCGTTTAAACCTGAAATTACAGATGAAAATACGCCCTATGTAAAGGATCTGACCACAGGTCTTTTCTGGCACAGAACCAGCCATAGAACCCTTTATGCAGACACGGATCGCTCCCGGGTGGTTTACCATGCCAATTATTTAAGATTCTTTGAGCAGGGCAGGGCCGCTTTAATGCGGGATATCGCCTACCCCTACCGGGAGATTGAAGAGAGCGGGTTTGTCTATCCCATCATTGAGACCAAGCTGAACTATTTTGCGCCGCTGTTTTATGATGACCTGATGTGGATCCATACCCGGCCTGCCGGCTTGGAACGGGTTAAGCTTCAGTTTGACTATGTGATCACAAGCCAGACCTATGACCAGATGATCTGCAAGGGCTATACCCGTCATTGCGCCACCAATGCCCAGGGCATACCCGTTGGCGTGGATGAGAAAACAGTCCGGGTATGGACACAGTTTCCGAAATCCTAAGTACCGAACCTCTCAATGAGTGACTCCATGGTGACTCTTGTCAGCCAGCGAAGGAAAATCAGGGAGTATTCGGCCCCGGAAAGGACCATGCCGGCCATGAAAACCAGGTGGGAAAGAGCATAAAATGCGGGACCGCCGATAACGGCGAACCAGGGATTTCCTGTTTTCAGAGAGATAATGCCCATCAGACCGACCATGGGCCAGCCTAAAACATAGCTGAAGGCAATGGCAGAGACACCGGCCAGTACTCTAAAAGAGGGCTTTTCACGAAAAGCACGTAAATCTGCTTTGTCTTCAATGGCATTGCGGACAAAAGGGGTGTTGGAAATTTTATTGAGCAGGGTCACCATGACCGATTTATACCCGATAATTGGGGTTACGGTAAAATTAAATTTTTTACTTTGATCTAAATTATCCACACAAGGAGGAAATACGTGGATGCCAAAGCCAGGATAAATGGGTGCCGGGAAACTCCGGAGCGCCGTTTTGCCGTGGTGATCCCTGTGTATAACCATGGCGTAAAAGTCAAAGCGGTGGTGCTTGAGGCGGTGACGCTTGGATTGCCGGTTATTGTTGTGGATGACGGCTCCACGGACATCACCCCGAAACGGCTTCAAGGGATCCCGGGAATCCGCGTGATTACCCATGAACACAATCTTGGCAAGGGCGCCGCCCTGATGACCGGATTCCGGGTTGCGGCTGAAATGGCTGATTTTGCCATAACCATGGATGCTGACGGCCAGCATTTTCCCAAGGATGCCCTGGCCATGATTGCTGCAGTCCCAAAGGGAAAAAAAGCATTGATCATTGGGTATCGAAAACAGATGGAGAATGCGTCTGTTCCATGGACAAGCCGCATGGGCAGACGGTTTTCAAACCTGTGGATCACGGCATCGGGCGGTCCCGGCCTCCGGGATTCCCAAAGTGGGTTCCGCATCTACCCGCTGTCGGAAACCCTGAACCTGAAAACCCGATCCAGGCGGTATCAATTTGAAGTGGAGGTGCTGGTTAAGGCCCACAGAAATAAAATTGCCGTTATTGAAGTGCCCATCCGTGTCGCATATCCTGCGGACAGGGTCTCCCATTTTCATCCCGTTATTGATTTTTTACGCAACAGTGCCACATTCAGCCGGTTGGTCTTCCGGCGTATCATTGGTTTGGTTTAGAGGGGTCTTTTTTGTGAAGGCTTTGACCTATAAAGTACTCATTGTATTGTCACGCTGGTTGGGTCCCTGGATTTTTACTCTGGTCTCCCGGATCATTGCGGCGGGCTATTTTTTCATTTTTCCGGGCAGGGCTGCGGTGAATGCCGGGTTTTACAGCGCTCTTTTTCCCGGCAAAGGCCGTCTGTTTCATTGGCAATGCGTCTGGCGCCAATACCAGAATTTTACCACTGTATTTATGGACCGGATCAGGCCCGGAGAGCAGGACAATATCCGTTTTACCTCCACGGGCTGGCAGGGGTTTGAAGAAGCACTGGACAATGGGCGCGGCGCCATAGTCCTCATGTCACACATGGGCAATTGGGATGTGGCCGCAAGCCTTATGGCAAAAAAGCGAAAGGATCTCAAGCTGCTCCTTTATATGGGGTCCAAAGCCAAAGAACAGATTGAATCTGTCCAGAAAAAGGAACTCAATGACAAAGGCATCCGCATTGTTGCTGTTGAACCCTCCGGGGGCTCTCCCCTTGATGTTGTAGAGGGTATCCGTTTTCTAAAGTCCGGCGGGGTGGTCTCTTTGACCGGGGATAAGCTGTGGCACCCGGATCAAAGATCGGTCAGTGTTCCATTTTTAGGAAAAACCGCACGGATTCCTGAGTTCCCCCATGTCTTTGCCCTGCTCTCCAAAGCCCCTTTGTTTGTTTTTTTTACCTTTCGCACCGCTCCCGGAACCTATCGGTTTATGTTCTCCGATCCCATCCGTATTGCCTGCCCATCACGGGAAGAACGCAGTTGTGCTGTTGCGCAATCGGCGGGGGTTTATGCCGGCATGCTGGAAAAGACCCTGCGTGAACATCCCTATGAATGGTACCATTTTGATCCGTTTCTTGTGGATGATAGTGGGCAGTACGATCAGGGCAATGTAAAAATAAAAATTCAGTAAATTCTCTCCGGGAGAGCAGCAGGGATAGAAACCAACCTCATTCTTATGTCATTTATAGGCGTGAGCCTTAGAACGGACCAACAAAGATATTACTATAAATAACATTGAATATATGAAGTAGGTTGAAAATATAGCCGATACTCCCAAGGGTTTAACCGTCATGAGTGACAAGCCGACAATGGCTTGGAAAATTCCATATCCTACTGAAACAAGCCAATGAGGGGTTTCCATTTCATTAACCAGCAATTGATATAAATGTCGTCGATGAGCAAGAATAAGAGACTCTCTATCTTTTATGCGGATCACCATCGTAGATATCTCATCAATATAAAATGGAAATATAAATCCAGCCATAATTAAAAAATCCATTGCGGAATTGGCCAGTACAATGGTCAAACAGGAAAAAACAAACCCTATTAAAATGCTGCCGACATCTCCTAAAAAGACTTTTGCCCTTGGAAAATTAAAAAAAAGAAACCCGATGCAAGAAGCGCAGATACAAACACAAAAGGTAATATAATTGGGGGCCGCATGGATACGTATGCCGTAATTTGCCAGTAAAAGAAAACCAACAAGACCGGTTATTCCCGCAATTCCATCAATTCCGTCCATAAAATTGTAAAAATTTGAAGTACCTACAATAAATAGGAGGGCCAGAGGAATACTCAGCAAATAAAAATCACCCCCAATTTTTATGGTTTCAGATAAAAATAAAAGAAAGTATATGCCGCAACCAAAATGAACAAATAACCGCTGTTTTACAGTGAGTTTGTAGCGATCTCCACCCCATAGGCTTGCAAGAGAAATCCCCAGGGCTGGTAACCATAAAAAATGAGCTATTTTTAGAAAAAATGACGCGATCATAATCGCGAAAAGAATGCCGATGCCGCCCCCTTTACAGACTTTTTTGTTATGGGAACTTCTTTCGTTCGGAAGATCCGTCATGCCGATTTGTTCCCCAAGCCGGATAAGCGTCCACGCGCCTGCAATGCCTAAAAAAAAGCATAAAAATAGTAATATAATTTCTTTCATTCGTATTTTTTTTGCAATATGTTTTCTATTGTGTATTTGGGTTTGAATCCTGATTCCAACATGCGTTGATTGTTGATTACTATATCCCGGACAAGTTTATGGTGGCAGGAAGAGATGAATTGTTTTTTAGTGGGAAAACAAAACCGTGCTATTTGGCTTGCTATATTAATTGATTGTAATGGGATTGTAAACACAGGCTTTTTGTGACCAGTTGGCCCGAAGTTCATAAGGCGGATCATCTCATTAAAAGAGCAGGGTTCAGGATCAGAGATATTCATAATACTGCCGGTACGCGTTGCATTGTCAATCGAAATACGGTATCGGATAAAATCAACCAAATTTTTTCGCGCAAGAACAGAAAGTTTTTGTTGGCCCGAGCCATATTTAAAATAAAACAATTTTCCAGGTGCACAGATCCGTTTTTCTAAATTTATGCGCCGGTCAGTTGCATAAACCGGCGCTAATCTGAGAATATCGAGTTTTCTGATACATCCGGTTTCAAATAAGGCGTTAAGTCTGATTTCCGCTTTCAGTTTGCTTTTTGCATAGGCACTGGTCGGATTGCATTGATCCGTTTCATCAACATTAATATTGCCATTCTCACCATATACACAGATTGAAGACAAAAGAATAAAATAAAGGTTTGGATTGGTTTTTCCGCCGATTTGGGCAAGATTCACTGCGGCATGATAATTAATTTTGTCATACAAGGTATCCGGCAGGGGCCGAAACATCTTTTGGTGAGCAATTCCTGCACAGTGAACAATCACATCCGGTTGCTTGTCATGACAGATCTTATCCAGCGTTGTTGTATCTGAAATATCGGCTTTGATGTATTCAAAATTTTTTACGCCCTTGTGCGCCGGGTTTTCCGAGCGGCCGGTGCCAATAACTTGATAACCATATCGGCATAAATTCTTTGAGATCATCCAGCCAAGAAAACCTGTTGCCCCTGTAACAAGTACGGTTTTTATCGCGGAACCGCTATATCTGTTTTGCATAATTTTAAAGTCAGAATCCTTAAAAAAAACTACATCCTTAAAACATGTTTTAAAACTTAATATTATATGCTAAAAGACGCCAATATTTATAAATAGTTAAGATGGTAATATGGATTATTGTCAGCGTTTTTTCAATGATTAATCCTCCTTTCAAGTCAGGAATGAAATTATTTAATGGATAAAATACAAATCAACGGAGGCCGGCAGCTAAAAGGTGAGGTCTTGATCAGCGGCGCCAAAAATGCTGCGCTTCCACTTATTGCATCAAGTATTCTCGTGGATGGGGTTTCCACGTTTGAAAATGTACCCCGCCTGATGGACATCTCCTCAATACAGATGCTTCTTGAAGATCTTGGGGCGTTATGTGAGTTTAAGGGTCATACATTTACTGTTAATGCGTCCGGAATCGATAAAATAGAGGCTGAGTATGAACTGGTCAGAAAGATGAGAGCCTCTATTCTGGTATTAGGCCCACTTGTGGCAAGGTTCGGCCGGGCCAAGGTTTCCATGCCCGGAGGGTGTGCCATTGGCGCCCGTCCTGTGAATATGCATCTTTCCGGTCTTGAGGCGTTAGGTGCCACCATCTCAATTGCCGGCGGATACATTGAAGCAACGGCTAAAGGGGGGCTTACCGGAAATGAAATCTATTTTGACATCCCCACGGTGACCGGTACGGAAAATCTTATGATGGCCGCCGTTTTAGCCAAAGGACAAACCAAATTGAGGAATGCGGCAAGGGAACCTGAAATTGTATGCCTGGCCGACGCATTAAACCGGATGGGGGCAAACATCACGGGTGCGGGTACCCCCATTATCATCATTGAAGGGGTGAGTCGCCTTCATGGTGCGAACTGTCGTGTAATACCGGACCGGATCGAAACCGGCACGTTTATGGTGGCTGCCGCAGCAACTATGGGAGATGTGCTTATCCGAGACTGTATACCTGATCATTTAGGCGGCGTTATCAATAAACTTAGGGCCACAGGGGCAATTGTTGACGCCTTTGAGGACAGAATACATATTAAAGGCAGTGAAATTATCAAAAATATTGACATAAAAACCCTGCCGTACCCGGGATTTCCCACTGATATGCAGGCCCAGTTCATGGCGCTGATGACTATTGCTCAGGGGAACAGCGTGATTCATGAATCCATTTTTGAAAACCGATTTATCCACGCAAACGAACTTCTGCGCATGGGTGCTGATATCAAAATTTCCGGCGGGAATATCGCCAACGTCCGCGGCGTGTCTCATCTTCAGGGTGCGCCTGTAATGGCATCGGACCTTCGTGCCAGTGCCTCCCTTGTGATTGCAGCCTTAATTGCTCAAGGAACCACTGTCATCAGTCGTGTTTATCATATGGACCGGGGTTATGAGAGCATTGAAAAGAAATTTGAAGGTCTGGGCGCAGATATTAAGAGAATTTCATCCTGACACCCCCCATCCAAGGAGGGCATAAGTGGACATACGGCATAAGCTAACCCTTGCGCCAATGCTCTTTATCTTCCTCTGCTTTGCAACCGGTGCCATAGCAGGTAGTTGGGCACCGGTTGCACCCTGGATATATTTTATTGCGGTGTGTCTGCCTGCCGCAACTATCTTTATTCTTTTCAAACCTGATAAATTTATTTTTTTATCATGTCTTGCAGTTTTTAGCTTGACTGCATTCCGCATGGCAGGCATCTGCGCTCCAGATTATTCTGATCAACATGTCATCAGGTTTTGCAATGGTGAAACTTACCCGATTTCAGGTATAATTAATTCTCTTCCTAAAAAATATCCAGATAAAACCAGATACACCATAAATTGTACCAGCATCGGTACGGATACCGCTGTTGGAAAATTGATTTTAACCATATATCATGATCCTTTAAAGCAACCTGTATCATCCCTGCGTTTTGGGGAACATATTATCGTTACGTCAAAAATTAGAGCCATACGAAATTTTTCCAACCCCGGGGGGTATGATCATGAATTTCGGATGCGTCTTGAAGGTATAACCGGCACCATTTACGCCAATTCGTACACCATTGTACATACAGGCAGGGTTGACGGCAGTTTATTTGCCCGGGGCATGCGATTTCTGCAAAGGACCCGGGAACGCTTTTCCGACAATGTTGCAAAAGCCCTCCAAAACACAGATGAGAGGCAGCCTGATTTTTTCTCCAACCAGGCCGGGGCTGTGCTTACAGCACTGGTTACAGGGCAAAAAGAGATGATTCATGAAAAAACCCGTGATAATTTTTCCAAAGCAGGTCTTTCTCATATTTTAGCTGTCTCGGGTTTGCACATGTCTCTTGTCGGATTTGGTTTTTTTTCTGTTTTTATATTTATATTAAATCAGCACTCGTCTTTTGTCATAACAGGCCATGCAAAAAAAGCAGCAGGCATTCTCACGCTCTTGCCTTTGACGGCCTATGCTTTTTTTGCCGGGTTCTCACCATCGACCCAAAGAGCGTTGATCATGACAGCGGTTTTTTTAACCTCTTTTCTCATTGAAAAGGAAAAAGATCCTTTAAACACCCTTTACTTTGCCGCAAGTCTAATTCTTTTTATTGATCCCGGTACCTTGTTTTCGATCTCTTTTCAGCTCTCATTTGTTTGTGTTTTTTTTATTATCTCGGGCTTTATGTTCCTTGGACGGACTTTGGGCATACCCGAGAATAAATGGATTAAAAGAATTTGTTTAATGATTTTGACAACCGTGTTTGCAGGGATCGGCGCAGCCCCTGTGACAGCGTTTTATTTTAATATGTTTCCCATGGTCCAGGTGGGGACCAACCTTGTCATGATTCCTGTCATCGGTTTTTTAGGGCTTCCCCTGGGATTGGCAGGCCTGATGTTTATGGATCTTTTGCCTGGCCTCTCCGACCTTTTTTTAACTTTAGATATCCACATTCTTTCATATTGTCTTCAGGGTATTCATTGGATTGCCGGTTTCGACTGGACCTGGGCCAGGGTCGTCACACCACGGCCAATTGAAATTATAATATATTATGCACTGATACTTTGCCTTGGATTTGCAATCATGGAAAAGAACAAGGGTGCGATATATCTGACCTTTCTTCTGACTGCGGCCGGCATGGTATCCACAGGCCAGGGGATGTTGAAAAGATTTTATCCCGGAAAACTTGTGGTGCACACCCTGGATGTAGGGCAGGGGAATGCCTCTGTTATCATTACGCCTGACGGAAAAACCCTGCTCATTGATGCCGGCGGATTTGGCTCAGGTTCCAGTTTTGACACCGGCCGGTATATTGTGGGCCCCTTTTTGTGGAAGCGCTGGATTCTATCTCTTGATGCCGTTATTCTGACACATCCGGACAGTGATCATATGAATGGCCTTTATTTTATTTTTGAAAACTTTGGGGTCAGACAATGGATAAAAAATCATGAGATGCTCTCATCTGTTTTTTTTAAAAATCTGATGGATATCGCTGAAAAAAAAGATATTAAAATTCATGTCCCGGGTCCTGACCCCTGGCGGTTTTCGTGGGATCAGGTTAAAATAAGTATTATTGGCGGAAAAAGTCCGCAATTATCTGATAACGTTAATAACAACAGTCTTGTTACCCGACTTGATTTTTTATCCTTTTCCATGCTCTTTCCAGGCGATATTGAAGAAAAAAGAGAAAGGGAACTTATACATGCAGAAAATTTTAGTCTCAAATCAGATATTCTTATGTCCCCCCACCATGGCAGTTGTTCCAGTTCAAGTGAACTTTTTCTTGATCAAGTCAGCCCGTCAGGAGTTATAATATCATGCGGTTATATGAACAGACATAAGTTCCCCTGCCGGAGAGTTTTCCAGCGGTATTTGCAAAAAAGGATCTCAATTTTTCGAACGGATCTGATGGGCGCTGTTACACTGCAGTCTGACGGTATTGGTTATACCATTAAAACCCATAGGAAATTTTAACGCGTGTATTATATTTATTTTTCTTTTATTTTTATTTTATCCGGTCTGATGTTCGTAGAATGCAAGCGTCAAAGCCTTCCTAAATGGTGGGCTGCGATTGTATTTGCAGCGCCTGTAACGACCCCGTATTTCATATTTAAATCCGGAAAAGGTAATCGTTTGGTTTTGTTTTTGATTTTTATGGTCTGCTTCTTTATTGTAACTGTCGGCGAAATTTTTATCTATTCCAGAATGAAGGCAACATATAAATATGATTACTTGCCGCCTGTTACCCGGCAGCTTATCCGTTACAGTGAAATCCTTAAACAGACCACCCAGAGCCTGGACAAGGCTTTAATTGAACTTGAGCAGCAGTCCAAGGTTCAGTCAAATCTATATAAACTTGAGCAGACCATTGTATTTATAGGCCAACTTCGCCAGGCCATGCTTGATAATCAGGCCGCTATTAAGCAAATGGTTGAGTTTGTGGGGCATTATAGGGATCTCTTCACCCAAAAGGATCTGCAATGGGTATATGAAATCAAAAAATTTTACAACAACCGCATCGTGATTGCGCGCTTTAAAAGCCTTGAAAATTATCTGGATAATTTTGAAACCCTGCTGCGCTTCTGTTACCGGAATTTTGACGCCATAACCAAGTCGGAAAGTACAATCCATTTAAAAAAGTATGATGAATATTATCTGCGTTACCGCAGGGCTGTTGACTCCCACAATCGGTTTAATGTCAAGCGCATTGAATTTCAGAATGACTTTATAAAAAGATACCCTGAAACCAAGGCATATCTGCCGGCCGAACGTTAGACAAAAGCTTTCCGGCTCTGGGAATAGGGGGATCTGCGCAAATATTTCAGGAAAGGCACCACCACCCTGTTCTTGTTGCCTCCGGACAGATCATAGGTAATATTGACAATCGGAACGCCGACCTTTTTTTCAATCTGTGAGGCCATGGCCTCGGTCACAAGACCCGGACAACAAAATGTCGGGTTGACGGCAACCAGAAGAGCTATATCCGGATGTTCATTGACAATATAGTGGATCTTGAGCAAGTTATCCATGGACTCTCCGGTATGTTCCGGCAGCATGCCGTAGGTTTCAAGGATATGTTCATAGGGCGCGTTTACCTTGAGTTCCGTTTCATTGAAAAACGGCGCAAAAAATGGATAATATTTTTTTTCCATTGTTTTTACGGCTGTCAGAAGCGCTTTGTTTGAAATCAGGCTTAAGTATTTGCCCTCCTTGAACCATTTTTTAAAATAGGCATTGGCGATGATCTGAACATACTGATAATAAGGCGTGGTTACGACTTCTCCGCCATTATCCTCAATGAACTGGATCAGATTCTGGTTCATTATCCGGTTGTCCCTGACATACAGATCCCCGAAGATTCCCACCTTGGGACGTGTTTCTTTTTTTACCGGGATCTGTTCAAAGACAGACATGATCTCCTTAAGGGCTTTTTCCTTTGATCCGCCTGTGAGAAATGCCGTGCCCATGATGGCACCTGCAGTGTGCAACGCCTCATCGGTCTGTCCCTTGTTTATTTCATATGGACGAATTTTGCAGCCGATGCTCCTGAAAAGTCCGCCAAACATATATGCAAAATAGGTGTTGGTGGACGCCTTAAACCCCAAATCAAAAAGAGAGAGCTCCCCTAAATAGACCCTGGCTTTTTCAAAACCTTTTCCATGGCGGGTCAAAATTTTTTGGATATGGTAGGGGTACATTTTTATATTGCAGGCTATATCGGACTGATTGAGCCATAAAACGGTGTTTTCCGGGGAGAGCCCGTTTTTTTCAACGGTATGGATAAATCCCGCTGCCACGGCATTTAAGGGCAGGCACTGTCCGGTATTTGTTAAAAGCGCTTTTTTAAGGGTCTCCTGGTTCTCTTCCATCAATATGGCATTGTGCCCCTCATTTTTAATGATATTGACAATGAGGTGACCAGAGATGGCATCCCAGTTGGGGAAAATGACCGTTTTCTGTTCAATGCTTCTATCAAATTTCGGTATAAATAAAGACGCATCAGTGGTTTGAGGGGCCTGATCCTGCCGCCTGTGATTTTCAAAGGCCCTCACAGCCGCTTCAATACGGGTTTCATATCCCACGCTGGAGTCATGTTCATCCAGTTCCAGCACCAGATAGGGTTTGTTTGCCGATCCCATGATCTCTTTAAAGTAATCCACGGCAAAAGCATCCGGCGCACATCTGAAAGATGAAATGTAGACCGGATACAGATTGGGGGTTGTGGCGGCAACATACGCTGCTTGTAAATTTTTCGCCGCATGTTTCCAGTGGATCTGCTTAAGCAATGGTTCAATGGGTGAATAATCAATGCCTTCCAGATCAATCATGTCATTGAAAAATGTTTTAATGCCTAAATTGGCAAAAATGCCTGGAATATTATTGTTCATGGAAGAGGATAAAACCGTATATGGGCGACCGAGTAGCAGCACGTCGGCTCGTCCGGTCGATCTCTGGGACCGCCACAGTCCGGCAAGTGCTTGCTCCATGTTTTTTTGGGCAGATAACGCCCGATCCCAGGCAGATGATATGTCAAAAAAGGAGATATTTGCTCCAATTTTCTTAAATGTGTCATATAGCTGCATTTTTGTATGAAAGTTTGTATACAGATATTTGACTATGGGAGAGAGTATTTTTCCCTGATTTGTCAGGGTACTCAGTACTGCCGGTGCAAACTGGGTATAGTAACAGTGGTGACGACGCAATCCTTTTTCATTGGTTTTGTCTTCAAAATAAAAGGGCAGAAAAATATAATCGCATTTATCCTCAAGAAAACGTACATGTCCGTGCAGCGCAAGAACAGGTGCACAGAATTCGGCCCCGGCAATCTGTTTGCCTTGTTTGACAGGATCGGTACACTTGCAGCTGGTCACCACAGACAATCCAATTTCCTTGAAAAAAATCTGCCAGAAATCAAGATCATGGGTCATGTGAAGGGCATTGGGAAGGCCTATGGTTATTTTTTTTCCACTCTTTTTTAAGACGCCTTGTTCGGGAAGGGTCCTGTGCCGGACCTCTTTTCTAAGCCCTAAAAGATCATAAAGACCTGAAGGGTTAACCCGTTTTTTTGTATGGTAATCCCTGCCGCACAGAAATCCATAGGCAAGGGCTTCTCCTTCTACTTCGGCAATGGTGATCTTGCAATGGTTGGTGCAAAGTCGGCAAACCTCCTGACGCACTGGAATAGTTTCTTTCCATAGGTGAAAACCCCTAAAGCCAGATTCAGGCAGCTCGCCTTTTTCCTTCATCTGCCTGGCCATCAGGGCGATGCCAAGGGCACCGGTGAGGTGGCAGTACCGGGATACATGGATCGGTTTATTCAATTTTTGCTCAAAGGCTGCCACAAGGGCCCTATTTCTGGCAGTGGCCCCCTGGAATACGACCCGGTCACCGATTTGAGCAATATTGGCGACCTTGGTCAGGTAATTGTCGCGTACCGAGTGCAGCACCGATGCCAAAATTTCGTTTTTCCCATACCCCTCGGCAAAAAAATAATTGATATCCCTTTCCATGAAAACAGTACACCGGTCACTGGATACCGGTGCCGCAATGCCCTGTGCTCTCTGGGAGTACTCGGATAACGGGCAGTTAAGGCGCATGGCCTGTTCTTCAATAAAGCTGCCGGTACCTGCGGCACATACCGCATTCATGACCGATGAAGTGACCTGGCCGTTTTTAACGATGGTAAATTTGGCGTCTTGGCCTCCGATTTCAATGATGGTATCCACATCCGGGTGAAGATTCACGGCTGCGGTGGCGTGGGCCGTGATCTCATCGGGTTCTAAGTCCGCACCAATGATTTTACCGGAAATGCGTCGGCCGGAACCTGTGGTTCCGCACCCCTGGATTTTGAACACCACCTTTTTTTCAGCCATGAGATGGTCACAGGCTTTAAATATGCGCTGGAAAGCTTCCACCGGCCTTGACGCGGTCCGGGTGTAAAATCCGGCTATAGGCTCACCATTCTGGTCAATAATAATGCTTTTGGTGCTTGTGGAACCTACATCAAGCCCTAAAAAACCTTTAATCGAAGATCCATTATCAATGGGTTTGAAAATTTCAATTTCAACGGATTCAAAATCAAGGGTTTCAACGGACGAAAAGTCAGGATAATCAGACAGGGTAAGCTCAAGCGCCGGATTAAGCATGCCTTTTATTTTTTTTCGGTCCAGGAAAAAGGTGTTGATATCATTCAAGGACTTGGCAGGTACATGGGTATTCATCATTTCATCAGCAAGACATAGCGCTGCGCCCATGGCCCCATAAAACAGGGCATGTTCTCCGTTGACAAGGCGTTTGCCGATAATGGATTCAAGATGCTTTTTAACGGCATTATTTTTGGAAACACCGCCGCAGAATATAATATCTTTTTCCGGGATATTCTGCTTGAACAAGGTGTCGGCAATGTTCCTGGCAAGCCCGTAGCACAGTCCGTCACAGATTTGTTTAAGATCATAGCCCTGCTGTTGGGCATGGATCAGATCTGTCTTTGCAAACACCGCACACCGGGTGGCGATGTCCGGCCGCCGACCGCCGTTTTCAAGGGCCATGGATGAAATTTTTTCCGATCCCGGCAGGTGAATTCGTCCGGCCTGCTGGTCGAGGAATGCACCGGTGCCTGCTGCACACCCTGAATTCTGCCGCTGGCCCCTGTAATTGCCGTGGCCGTCAAACAGGCTTAGGAAAAATTTTTCCCCGCCCACATGCAGAATAGCGCTGAAATCTTTATGGATGTGACGTGCGCTGCGTATGACAGCCACCTGTTCGTCAACACAGAGCGCTGCATTGACATCTGTGGGCGTGGATGCGGTTTTAGCCACATGGGTCACCGATGAAAGGACCTTATGGTTCAGCATTTTTGTCAGACATGCCCTGACATCGCCATGATGGTATTCAGATGCTTTATGCAAAAGATTGCCGTTTCTATCAATAATTGCAAGATGAACGGATACGGATCCGGCATCAATGCCAAGGATCGTGGCAGGTTTATCCATGCTTTAATATGCTCCCTTACGTCGTTTTAGCTATACCAATACGTATTAGAATAGTGAGTAGGTGTCAATTTTTTTTATCAGGGTTGACGGATTCCAAATCAGATTTGTCAAGTATGGGGCAGCCTCAAACCGCTTGTTTTTTGAATAAAGAACGCTTATAAGGTATGGACTATGTTCAAACAGCGTATTGAAAAATTAGGCTCCGCCTGCATTGACGGCATCCGGTCCATTGGTCGAATATCAATCTTTTTTTCTCAGGGTATCTGCCGGAATTTTGTGCCTTTTGTTCAGATTTCAAAAATCATGGAACAGGTGTGGTTTATTGGGGCTAAGTCCATGTTTGTCATTGTGTTGACGGCAATATTTACCGGCATGGTTCTAGGTCTTCAAGGGTATTACACCCTGGTGGATTTCGGTTCCGAAGCGACCCTTGGGTCAGCCGTGGCCATGACCCTTATCCGTGAGCTTGGGCCGGTACTGTCCGCTATCATGATTACGGCCCGGGCCGGATCAGCCATGGCTGCAGAAATCGGTGTCATGCGAATTTCAGAGCAGATCGACGCCCTTGAAACCATGGACATTAATCCGGTACGGTTTACCTTTTCCCCGCGTCTTTCAGCGTCCATTATCAGCTTTCCGCTTTTAACCGCACTTTTTGATGTTACAGGCATATTCGGCGGATACCTGACAGGCGTTGTAATGCTGGGTGTTAACCGCTATATATACATGGATAGAGTGATCCGAAGCATTGACCTTGCAGATGTCACCGGTGGATTTGTCAAAGCCCTCGTATTTGGCGTGATTGTCTCTACCATGTGCTGTTACAAGGGTTTTTTTGCACATATTTCCGGGGCCCAGGCAGGGCAGGGTGCTAAAAGTGTATCCTTGGCCACCACCGATGCGGTTGTCAATTCCTGTGTCCTTATTCTAATATCTGATTACATCATCACCTTTTTTCTGGTTTAATCATGGGTCAGCCTTACATTGAACTGATAGATATTCATAAAAGTTTTTCAGCCAATCATGTGCTTGACGGCGTCAATCTCACCATTGAAAAGGGTCTGGTGACATGCATAATCGGTAAAAGCGGCACGGGGAAATCTGTTTTGATCAAACACATTATTGGTCTGATACATGCCGATTCCGGTCAGGTCCGCGTGGACGGTTTACCCATGAATGAAATGGACAATGATCAAAAACACCGGTTTTATAAACAAATATCCTTTATGTTTCAGGATAATGCCCTGTTTGATTTTTTAACGGTGTGGGAAAATATTGCTCTGCCGTTAACCGAGAAAAAAAAGATGCCCATGGATCAGATCCGGCAGCGGGTAAAGGAAAAAATGCAGGCCCTGGAGATCAGCAAGCATGAAAACAAATATCCGGGCCAGTTGTCCGGAGGGATCAGAAAGCGTGTGGCCCTTGCCCGGGCCCTGATTACCGAGCCTGTTGCCGTGCTTTTTGACGAGCCTACGTCAGGGCTTGATCCGGTGAGAAGAAACAGCGTCCATGCCATGATTTCAACATACCAGAAAGAATTCGGCTTTACCGCTGTTATTGTCAGCCATGATATCCCGAAGATATTTACCATATCACAGCGTGTGGCCATGCTTGATCAGGGTAAAATTATTTACTTTGGAAAAAGTGACGAGATTTTTCAGACTGACAATGAGACAGTCAAGGCATTTATTTCAGGAAAAGAGACAGGAAAAGAGACCTGATAAGTGAAAAATTAAGGACAGGTTCATGAAATTAATAAATAAGGAATTATATGTAGGCGTCTTTGTTCTTATCGGCCTTTTGTGTGCGGGTTATCTTACGGTTGTTTTGGGTGGTGTCCCGATGTTCGGCCCGAAGGGGTATACGCTGTATGCATATTTTACCTCTGTAAGCGGTTTGAAAGACGGTGCCCGAATTGAGATGGCCGGTGTTGAGATCGGCAATGTCTCTGAGATCAGGCTGGACAAAGAGCGTCTGGAGGCAAAGGTTGCCTTCAGAATCAATCAGGAACTTCAACTCAGCGAAGACAGCATTGCCTCTATTAAAACCGCAGGCATCATTGGTGAAAAATATATTTCCATTTCTCCGGGTGGATCTGATATCATGCTTGAAGATAAAGAGGCGTTTAATAATACCGAATCAACCCTGGATATTGAGTCGCTGATCAGAAAATTTATCTTTAAAGATGATAATGAGTCATGAACAGGTAAAAACCGCAGGGGAAATATCTATGAAATCTTATTGGGTCCTTAGTATTCTGATTCTGACACTGATCTCAGGCCCGGTTGTTGCCGGTAATATAGCAGATCAAACCGGACAAATGGTATTTTCAGGCGCTGATCAGGAAGCCGGTGCAGCCGATCAAATAGATACGGCACAGGATGATGGGTTTGAAGCAGATATTTTTCAGGAAGATCAGGCAGAGCAGAGTACCCATGCCATCGTAGCAGATCCTCTTGAAGGATTTAACCGGGCTGTATTCGTTTTTAACGATAAGATTTACATGTATGGCTTAAGGCCAATAGCAAAGGGGTATGCCCGGGTAGTTCCCACCTTTGCCCGTAGAGGGGTTAAGAACTTTTTTAACAACCTGTTTTTCCCCATCCGTTTTGTCAATGATTTGCTCCAGGCCAAGGGTGAAGCTGCAGGCATGGAATTCTCCGCCTTTTTCATCAACACAACCCTTGGTTTTGGCGGATTAAATGATTTTGCCCAGAAATATGTGGGCATCCGGCTTCAGGATGAAGATTTTGGCCAGACCCTTGGATCATACGGCATTGGCAACGGATTTTACCTGATGCTGCCCGTTCTTGGTCCCAGTTCTTTGAGGGATGCCGTGGGCCGTGCAGGAGACTCGCTTATCAATCCAGTCAACTATGTACAGCCCTGGGAATTGTGCTGGGGGGGACGGGGGCTTGAAACGGTGAACGGGGCATCATTTCACATCGGAGAGTATGAAGCGTTCAAAAAAGCGTCAATAGATCCTTACACAGCCATGCGTAATGCCTATATCCAGAACCGAAACGCCCTTGTCAAAGACTTGACCGGCGCGCAAAAATTAAAGGACAGTAAAGAATAAAAGACAGCTTCAATTTTTTTTCAGGCTGAGCAGTCCCAAAAGTTCCTTAAATATATTTTGTCTGACACGGTCCTTCATGATATTTTCCTAAATATTTTATAAGGCTCTATTCACTAAACCACGTGTCCCCTGTAGCCCCCTGTAGGTTGGGTTGAGGAACGAAACCCAACAATTATCTTTTCAAATCCATCACTCATGCCCAACACCTTCATCAAAATCCAAAACCACACCGCCCCCCCAATTTTCCGGGTATTGTCCCTGTTTCACATATTGGTGAAAACTTGAATATTTCCAACTTCCCGGGGCATTAACCAAGCCATGTTTAACGGGATTGTAATGAATGTATTCCACATGCCGCATAAAATCCTGCTCATCTTTGTTTTTTGTTTTCAGGGGCAGAAAACACCTTTTTCCGCCCGAACGTTACTACCGTGAAAAAATAAGTTCCTCCTGCAATCTTTGCCCGACGGTACCGCATATCTTAACCGTTTCATCATGGTTCGTTAATTTGTGTTATCCATTTTCCCATCTGCCCGGTGCCGCCCCTGTGGTCTCCAATGTTGGGTTGAGCGCAGCGAAACCCAACATTTAACCAGGAGCATTCATCAAACCATCCATGTTCATATAAATTTTCAGCCCATATCCCATTCAAAAAATTTTAATGAATCAATTGTTTGTTGGGTCGTTATATCCCAGCCTTATTTCCTCCGGTTTGCATTTAATTGTTGGGTTTCGTTCCTCAACCCAACCTACGCAGCTACGCAGCTCAATTGATCATAGTCATCCGTAAAGCATTTGAGGGCTTCACTCAGACCGTGCTGTAACCGGATCAGCCGTTCATCTGAAATATGAGCGATAAATACCTCCAGGCAATCACAGACTTCCCTAAAGCCTTGATACATTTCAATGCCTGCCATGCGGAATGGTGGACGTCCCTTTAAAGTCAGCAGATAACGCACCCTGCGTATCAGCGAATCCACAATGGATTGCCGTTCCTGTTCCACCTGATCGACTGAATGTTGTTCCGTTTTCCCCTCGGTGGTAGGATTTTCAATCACAGGTGACGGCAGCAAACCCGTTACCGTCAATACCGGGTTGTTCCACATGCTCCGGACGGATGATCTCCCCGGCATTTTCCCGGACCGTTTTCCTGAGTTCAACTTTTGTTCACCACATAACGGACATTGATCTAATTCGCAAATGTACATTTCCGATGTTTGAGGGTATAATATACGACGTGTTCTCATGGCATGTTCTCCTTTGGGCGTCTTTGTTTTTGGCAAAACATTTATTGCCATGAGAACTTCCTTTATTCAACCCTTTTCGGGGTGAGGTTTGCGGTATTGCGAAAAAAGATACTACGACCACCAATAAAAGCTTATACATCTTCATTTCTGCTCCTCCTTATCACCCTGAAATTAACAGATCTCTTCCAATGACGCCCTCTGGATCAACCGCATAATAAATACACCCTGGCCGAGTTTTCCTCGTTTATTTTTATTTCGCTTTCCTTGATTCCCCATTTAAAAAAACAGACGGTTTTCCTTTGCCCTCCATAAAAACAAAAACCGAGTCACCCTTCAAAAGGCAACCCGGCTTTCTATTGATGCAACTTTAAGACCCGTGGCTTTCCGTCCCTGCTTCACAACAGGTTTGGTATTTTCTATTTTTTTTCGAGAAAATAAGCAATCTTCATACCGAATTTAATAAACAAATATCAAACAAATAAAGTCGGGCTGAAAAAGCTTATTATTTCAACCCATAAGAATATTTTCGCCAGGCAATCCCCCCATTATCATATTCGGAAAACTATGGGTTTCTCTTAGGAAATTATTTTCTCATGATATTTTAGTTTAGGAAGTATTTGTTATAATTTGTGTAAAAGATTCATATTTCAATATTGTGATAGCCATGAAGGACATGATGCACATGAAGAATATATATCGGGAAATTAATCTTCATGTCCTTCATGCGCTTTATGGTTTTAATTTGGAAGTATCTCAACTTTAAAACATTGAGGCTGGAGGATTATTTTTCAATGAGATTGGCCCGCCTGTTGGGCAGAAAGTATCTCATTTTGTGGGTGCGGATCTGTTCAAGTACCGACATGTCCAGTATATAGGTGTGCATTTTATTTTCGTATGCGATGTTTTCACCGGCCAAAAATCCGTCAGGGCCAAGCATCATGGATATTCCGGGGAAATTAAGCCCTGCATCATTTTCGCCGACCTGATTAACCGCTGCCACAAACACGGCATTATCAAATGCCCGTGCCGTTAAATGGCGCTTCCAGGATGCGCTTTTTTCTTCAGGCGTTCCCCGTGGAGACGCATGGGGAATAAAAATAATATCCGCCTTTTTTAATGCCATGGCCGTGGATAATTCCGGAAAATGGGCGTCGTAACAAAGCTGGATTCCGAAATGCACCCCTTTGAATTTAAAGACCTTGACATCATCTCCACAGCTGAAATAGGGTGCCTCAAATGGAGATAAATGAATTTTTCTGTACCTGGCCACGGACTGATCCGGGCGAAACACCAGGTGGGTGGCATAGATTTTTTTAGACGCCGCCTTTTCAACAAGTCCGGTTAGTATCGCGATATTGTATTTTTGTGCAAGCCGGTTCAGCTCATCCATCCATCCGGAATCAAGGGCAACGGCATTACTTAAATCCGCCGGGGCATACCCTGTAAGGTTCATTTCAGGGAACACAACAAAATCACAGTTCTGCTGTGCCGCATCAGAAATATTTTTGACCGTCAGGGCAAGATTGTGCGCGAACCGGTTCACAGGGCAGTTCTGGATGACCAGGGTCACACGGATGTTTTGCATAATAACCCACAACAAATCAGGGCTAAAATGGACGCCGCAGGCGCCTCATTCTCTTGTTGCTTGCCTCTTGTCTCGAGTTTCATGAACAGGTCAGACTTTAAAATTAGCTGCTATTTTAAATACATGGGTGGCCGGCAGATTAAGAATCTCGGTCACTCCGGTTTTTTGTGAAATGGTTTCAAGGCGTTCTTTAATTTCTTGGACTGAAGGCGCAATAAACGTAAACCAGATATTGTACTGATGATTCCTTTGATAATTATGTGTAACGCCGCTGAAGGCATTAACGGTTCTAGTGAACAGTTCAATTTTATCAGGTTCCACCCGGGCCGCACACAGGGTGGAATAAAAACCTAAACGGTCGGGACTGAAATTTCCTCCGATTCTGCGGATAATCATCTCCTGTTTCATTTGCTCTATTCTATCGATGAGCTGGTCTTCACTTAGCCCCAGTTCTTCGGCTAAAACCTTGTAGGGCCTTGGATGAATAGGGAAGTCAGCCTGAATCCGGTTAAGTATGTCTTTGCTTGTCTGGTCTTCTATCATTGGGTGGAAAGTTTCCAAAATTGTAAAAAAAGATAAAGGCCCTGTTTAGTTTTAAACAGGGCCTTTATCAATATTAAGTTAAAAATTTAAACTATTTTTTAACTATACACAACCGGTCGGTTTCGGAAGACCGGCCATCTTGCAGGCGCCTTTACCTGGTCCGGAGGGGAACAGTTCATAGATGTGTTTCAGTTTGAACTTTGTGAGCTTGGAAAGAACACGAACCATGGGGGCAATGCCGTTTTTCTCGTAGTAGTCTTGGAGAACTTTAACAAGCTGCCAGTGTTCCTCAGTCATCTCGTCGATGCCTTCCTGGCCTTTTACATATTCTACCCATTCTTCATTGTACATATTGTAGTCAAGAAGAAATCCGTCTTCATCTATCTCGAATGTTTTCCCATTGAATTCAAGTGTTGCCATTTAATCAATCCTCCTAAAAAAGTTTGTTATACCTGCTCGTTTAACCTATCTTAAGACAAACCGTCTTCACTATCAAAGTCGCTTTTACAATTGGAAGCTTACCTTATCTCAGCATTGTATCCTTGTCAACAAAGAATAGCAGCCGTTCGGTAAAAAAAAATGTATCCGAACCCTGCGTGGTTAATACCGTTTGGGGTCAAATTAACCTGTTCAAGTGTAAAAATAAGCCTATCCTTGCACATCAGTTCGCTTTCGAATCAATCGCGTCTGTAATAGCTTTAATTAATTCTCATTTTTCAAAAACCATGATATAAAACGTTTCGCTGAATATTGTCAACCTTAGTTGGTATAACCATAACCCTTTTATATACAATCCCTGACAAATAAAAACTATTTTTGCATGACAAAAATTATTACCATATGCGGCCCCACTGGCATCGGAAAAACAGGCTTTGCCATTGCCCTGGCCCAGGAACTGAATGGCGAAATTATTGGTGCAGATTCCATGCAGATCTATAAATATATGAATGTTGGGACTGCCAAACCCGATGAAAGGGAAAGGCGGCTTGCCGTACATCATCTGGTTGACTTTCTTGATCCGGCGGAAAATTTTGATGCAAAAAGTTTTACTCTCCTGGCAGACCAGGCTATTTCCGACATTGCAAAACGGGGTCGGGTGCCTTTGGTCGTCGGCGGGACAGGGCTTTATATCAGGGCCTTACTCCACGGCCTCTTCAGAGGGAAACCGGCTTGCCCGGCAACCCTTGAAAAACTGAATCAGGCCCTTGAGGAAAAGGGGGCACCGGCTCTTCATGAACAATTGACAAAATGTGATCCAAAGGTTGCAGAAAAGATTCATCCCAATGACGGATTCAGAATTGTAAGGGCGCTTGAAGTGTTTTTAACCACAGGGGTTCCCATTTCCCAGTGCCGGCAGACCCATGATTTTAAGTCAGACCGATACCAAAGCCTTACCTTTGGCCTTTATATGGACCGAAAATTATTATATGACCGGATTAATCAGCGGGTGGATATGATGATGGCCCAGGGTCTGCTTGATGAGGTGAAAAATCTTGTAAACCAGGGGTATTCACTGGAATTGAAATCCATGCAGTCCATCGGCTACCGGCATATGGGGATGTATATAAAAGGAGACATAAGCCTTGAAGAGGCCGTCCGGTTGCTTAAACGCGATACCCGCAGATATGCCAAGCGCCAGTTTACCTGGTTTAACAAGGAAAAGAATCTGATTTGGATTAATGCCGAAGAGACGCAAAACGCCATTGAAACGGCCAAAGACTTTTTGACATAACCTCCTGGTTTGATAATATTGAATCTTTTTATAAAGAGACGGTTTTAAACAACAAGACCCCAAAATGGTGTAAATATTCGGGTTAGTCATTTTTAAGTTGATTTGAGTAACGTCCTAAAATTCTGGTCCAGAGGATAAACCCAAACATCTTTGATGGGAACAATCACCGTCCCTTTCTTTGGGTTAGCACCTAATTTACCCCGCCCTTTAGTTTCTCCAACAATTTGCCAGTTTGCGGCTTTATAACAGGTCCCTGCGAAACGATCTTTTTGAACAAACGTCTCAAGCAGGACAGGCCGGATATTATACTTGTTGTGCCAATCATCCGGGAGTCGGTGTGTGATTAATGAGAGAACTTTGGATGCCAAATTTTTTGATTGAATCCATGGCAAAATAAGGAATCTGGCATTATTCACAATCAAATGCAAATTTGCCTTTCTTTGATCATGAGTCCATCCAATAAACTGATCTCTTGGTGCGGTTTGCCATGCCGCTGCACCGAACCCTGCCAGGGCAACGATCTGTTCGCCGGCAGTAATGAAATATCGAAGTTGGGCACCTGGCAACGGCTTATGCCCAAGATAATGATACCTTTCGATGTATTCATTCCACAAACCAGATGTCGCTTTGGTAACGATCTGCAAATTAAGTTCCGGCAAACGATGAACCGGACAGACAACCCGGCTTTGCGGATCCGTAGCTGACGTTAATTTAATGCGTCGGTCACGCTTTGTTTTTTGAGTAGAGGGCGGCAGGCATATCACCCCATCCTTTTCCATCTTCAGCATAGCAACACGGCACGACATATCTTTGGTTTTTCCATCCGGTTTGAACCATTGGAGAATCCGGCACACCTCTATTGAAAGTCGCGTTCGGTTGAACTGGGGATTGTTTTTTATGAGAGCCTTGATCTGTGTTATTTCTGTTCGGGTAAAATCCCGGCCACAGTATCGGATCATGAGGTATCTATCGGTTTTGACAATTTCTCCAGGCGGGCCTTATCCATTTCCCAGGGAAGAAACCGTGATAATTGTTCAGGCGCTTTCCCATGGTTTAGAGCGCAGGCATTAAGGTACGAATTTAACCAGTGGTGACAGTTCAGTCCCCACAACTCCAAGGTTTTAAAAAGTGAAAACATCATTGCTGCCAGTTGAGCGCTCCATACACTTGCTGAACCATAAAAATTTCTACGACCTGTTACTGGATTCCGAATGGCATTTTCACCTTTATTATTATCCATGGGGACTTCCGGGTGTTCAACAAACACACTCAATCCGTCCCAATGGTTTTTCAGGCTTTTCAAAATTTTGTATTTAGCATTGGATAACAGGGTGGAATTAGGGTCATCGGGATTGTGTGATTCTATAAATGCATCTCGGTCCTGCGTCATTTCATTCATCTTGTTAATCACAGATTCATGTCGCTTTTTGAATGATTCCGACTGCCATTGCACAGGTAATGCTTTATCAAAGGCTGCACAACGAAGGTTGTTTATATGATACAGCTGTGCGATTTTCTCAATCCAGCAAAACGCCCATTCTTCCAATTCCGGATACTTCCTGGCTGCATCCAGGAAATCACGGCGGACGTGTGCCCAACAAAAGGCCAGAATAATGAAAGGCATTTTGTTAGCCAGTGATTTATAGGCGCTGTATCGGTCGCAGACAACAATGATTTTACCTTTCCGGGTATTTTTAAAATATGATATCGGAATATCTGCACCTCGTCCCGGCGCAATCAGGAAATAGACAACGGATTCAGAACGACTGACCCATAACCACCATTTATTTCCGATTTTACCTTCAATTTCTTCAAAAACCTTCCAGCTGCTTTCATCTTGATGGAATCTGTCTTCGGTCATTTGTTGAAGGTAAAGCCTGTTGCAGATGGGTTCAAATAATTCTTTGAGATTGTTCAAGCCGCCTGAAATTGTACCGGCTGAAATGGGTAAACCAAGCTCCTCATAATGATTTAAAAGACGATTGGTCGGCTGGCAATAACGAAATTTGTTCAACAAAACGTCTGCCCAGATTGAAATTCCGTATGGGCTTTTGGGCATCAGCTTTGGAGGCATTGGCGCAGTAATCGTTTGAGGCACCCCTTTGCACGAGCATATTTTTGTTCCTGTCTGACGGACAATTCTCCTTGTGTAGGCTTTGACGTCAACCTCAATAATTTGGGTTTCAGGTCCTGAACTCCCATCAAGTGTATAGGGCAACCCGCAACAAGGGCATACTGGATTTTGGGGAAAACAAGCTTGTTCGTATACTACAGGAAGATCAGGACGCTCTGTCAGGCCGTGACCTTCACTTCCAGGTTGTTGACCACGAGGCCTTTTGTTTTCATTTGATTTTGGATTGGCTTTTTCTGTTTTTGAAGGTCTCTTTTCGGTTTTTTCCCAAATAATCGGTTTTTCAGTATCCCGGATTTGGCCATCTTTTTCTTTATTTCTTGCTTGAGCCCTTCTTCCCGCAAAAGAGCTTTTTGGTGCATGCCTTTCCAATACCCCACCTGGTTTCTTAATTCCAGATATTCGCTCTCTGGGATTGAAATATATGGCTGTGAATCAGCCTGCAGATCAATAGTCTGACCATCAATTTGATGCATGCACACTGCTGATATTTTTTGACAAGAAGATACCATGCTTCTTCTTGTATCAATATTTTATGATAGTGTCCCGCTTTTTTTGAGATGGGAGAAAAAATTATTACTAACCCGAATATTTACAAAATGGTAGCTTTATGACTTACACAACACACATAAAACTTGTATTTTCTGTTTGTCTTTTAATTGTGCTTTCTTTTTTTTGCGGATGTTCCAAACATGTCATTTCACTCCCTTCTTCTCCTAAGCCGGTACAAAAATCTGTAGCCCCGCAGGAAACTGTCCCGGAACTTATCAGTCAGGCCAGAATTTTAAGCGAACAAGGCGCTGTCCAGGATGCCCTGATCATATACAATTATGCCTTTAATCTCACCCAAAAACTTGAGACAGGCCAATATATTTATTTTAAAAAGATTATCCTTGATGATATTGAAAGACTTTTATCAAAAACAGACCCTGTAGAGATTCGGAAATTTTCAGATATAAAAAATCTTTCTATCCCCCGGGATATTTTAGACTACTGGGAGGGTTACAGATTTGCTCAGCACGAAGATTATGCCAATGCTGCAATGGTCTTGAATGCTTTCCTTGAAAAATATCCCGATCATCCCAGGAGCGCGCAGATAAAGGAACTTTTGGCAGACATGGGTGCCAGATCCTTTGACAAAAAGAAACTAGGCATTATTTTGCCCATGTCCGGAAGATATAAACTTTACGGACAAAAGGTCATGAAAGGAATAGAGCTTTCCCTGGCACGGTTATCTGAATTCGGTATCAAGGGTTTAAGCCTTATCGTCAAGGACAGTATGTCTGATCCCCAACAGGCTGCCATGTGTGTAGAGCAGCTTGGAAAGGAGAATGTTTTTTCCATTCTGGGCCCTATTTTTGTTTCAAAGCAAGTGGCTGATAAGGCCCAGGCTCTTGGTATTCCAATGATGGCCCTGACCCAGAAAATTGAATTTCCCAAATATGGGGATTATATATTTACAAATTTCATAACCCCTGAAATGCAGGTTCAGGCCTTGGGTACCTATATTTTTCATGAACTGGGACTGAGAAGTGCGGCTGTCCTATATCCTGACGATCCGTATGGCCACCGATATATGCAGGTGTTTAGGGAGATGGTCGATGGGTTTGGAGGCCAATTAACCGCAGTCCAGGCATACGACGGCAACAAAACTGATTTTTCAGCTTCCATCAAAAATTTGATCCGGAACACAGGGTTAAGTTTCCAGGCATTGTTTATTCCTGATTCGGTCTCCAGAATAAATCTGATACTCCCCCAGCTTGTCTACCATGACGCCCGGGGGTTTACCCTGTTGGGGACCAACCTGTGGCATCAGGACAGCCTTTTAAAAGAGACCCGAAGGTATAATAGAAATGCCGTCATCTGCGACGGATATTTTTCCGGCAGCGCCAATCCTGAAAGCGTATGGTTTGATAAGGCATTCAAGGCGTTATATCAGGAATCCCCGGGCTTCCTTGAGGCCATTGCCTATGATACGGCCCAAATTCTGTTCAGGGCAGCCAATGCCGACGACGTTAATTCAGGGAAACAACTTAAGGAAGTTTTACAAGGGAATTTTATTTTTGACGGGGCCACCGGCCGCACACAATTTGACGAGACCGGCACCCCGCACAAGGAGTTGTTTCTGATTACCGTGAAGGATGATCAGTTTGTGGAAATCAACCGTTAAAGAGCAAATTCTGGCCTGTGGATTCAAGAACCGACTGCCATAGCCTGCCTGACGGATCCATCTTTTTGCGCTGTCCGGCTGAGGCATCCATGGGTATATGCACATAATTATTATTCCAGAAGCTGATAAGCAAATTGGTTTTTCCGGCCATGCCCGCATGTACGGCATCCCTTGCCAGAAGTCCGCAGAACACCGAGTCATTGGCATTGGCCGGCAGACTGCGGATGATGTAGGATGGATCAATGTACTTTAAAGAGATTGGGATGTTTTTGGATTTAAAATAGGTACTGATTTCTGTCTTTAAAAATAGACCGATATCCTTGAGCTTTAGATTTCCCGAGGCATCATGCTCAATATCCTTGTCTTCAAAAAAATTTTGGCCGGCCCCTTCGGCGACAATGATTACCGCATGCTTTCTTAGTGCCAGACGCCGCTCCACAGCAGCCAAAAGCCCGTTTTCCCCATGCAGCAGTATCTCCTCTTCGGGAATAAGCACAAAATTGGCGTCAGGTTGGGCAAGGGCTGCCGTGGCGGCCAGAAATCCCGAATGCCTGCCCATGAGCTTGATCAGGCCGATACCGTTGGGATAGGCCTCGGCTTCGTTATGGGCTCCCTTGATTGCCAGGGTGGCCACGTCTACGGCTGAATCAAAACCAAAGGAACGGGAAACCAGGAAAATATCATTATCAATGGTTTTTGGAATGCCAACCACGGAAATCTTTAATCTGCGGTTTAAAATTTCATCTCCAATGGCCTTGGAGGCCATTAATGTCCCGTCGCCTCCTACCATGAAAAGCAGCCCCACCCCTATACGTTCCAGGCAGTCCACAATTTCCCCGATATCCTGTCCCCCCCGGGAAGAGCCCAGCATTGACCCACCGGTATTCTGGATGCCAGATACCCGTTCAGGATTAAGTTCAATCAGGTCATGGCCGTATTTAGGGATAAATCCCTGTAGCCCGTGGCGAATACCATAAATAGTTTTGACGCCATACACATGGTACAATTCAAGCACCAGCGACCGGATAATGTCGTTCAGTCCAGGACACAGCCCCCCGCAGGTGACGACCGCGCATTTAAGTTTGCTGGGGTCAAAGTAAATGTTTTCCCGGGGGCCGGCCTGTTCAAAACTCAGCAGACTGTCTTTGTTTTCTCCGGCAACACGATCAACCCTGACATCAACGCTGATCCTGTACTCATCTTTCATGAACCGGGTTTTACCATCACGGGTCACCCCCTGGGAAGTTAGTGGGGATGGGATCCGGGCAGGACCTAAAACGGAAATGGTGGTGTTGATGTTCATATTTTTCATTGATTGCCTCCATTAAATTTAAAGGTTCCCTTTCCCAGGATATCGTGGAGATGCAACAATCCTTTAAGACAGTCTTTCTCCCCAAGGATAGGCAAAACCGTAATTTCATATTTTTCCATTAAATTAAGGGCATCATACAGATAAGAATCGGGGGATAGATGCCTTGGGGAGCGGGTCATCACTTCGTCCACAAGCAGGGTCTCGGCTGTGCCGCCCCCTTTTGCAAGCCAGTGCCGGACATCTCCGTCAGTAAGTATTCCCATAAGTTTGTCATCCGAATCAAGTATAACAACAGCACCCAGGCGATGAATATCCATGCAGGCAAGGGCCTGGGCCATAGTGGCACCTGTTTGCACAAAAGGCACGCCTGATTTTTCAAGCATCAGTTCGCTAACCTTACCTGACAGACGCTGTCCCAGTGCACCGCCGGGATGAGAACGCATGAAATCGGCCTTTTTAAAATTTTTCTTTTTTATCAGGGCAACAGCCAGGGCATCCCCCATGGCTAACTGGGCCGTGGTTGAACAGGTCGGCGCCATATTTAAAGGGCAGGCCTCTTTTTTTACGCCGGTGTTTATGATCATGTCGCAGAATCCAGCCATGGTGGATTCAGGCTTTCCCGTAAAGCCTGCAATCCTGCAGCCCACCTCCCGGATCACCGGCAAAAGCTGGTTAAGTTCCCCGGTTTCACCGGAATTTGAGATGGCAATGAATATATCATCACGACCGACCATGCCAAGGTCACCGTGAACCGCCTCAACCGGATGAAGGAACATGGCATTGGTTCCTGTGCTGCTTAAGGTGGCGGCAATTTTTCTTCCGATTAAACCGGATTTTCCGATTCCCGAAATAATTACCCGCCCTTTTGCATTGCAAATTGCATTGACAAGGGTTTGAAAATCCATATTTAATTTTTCAATAAGGTCCAGAAGCGACTGGGCTTCCATTTTAAGAACTTCAACAGCATCGTCTATGATCATTGGTTTTCCCGGATTACTATTATTTTTGACTGGATATGGTTAAGGTTATGGCGTATTACGTTTTCATGTTATACATCAGAAAAGACCTGCCCACAAGTGACAGAACCCTAATATACGGTCGAACAAATATGTGTTTAAAAATAATTGGTTGACAATTGAAGGACCATTATGATAATTGGTTACGGTTTATTTTTCCCGGTTTATATAAAATCGGTTTTGTTTTGAATATTAAATACTAATGTCAAATGATATAAAAATTAAGAACAGGAAGACGATTATGATTTGTACAACTGTTAGAGAAGGTCAGGAGTGTGTTTTCATGACCGCCCAAGGCTGCAGCTATAACGAAGGTTACTGCCTTCCGATTATTGATGAATGTAAAGGATGCCAGAAAAGTGCCGAGTTTCCCACCGGCGTTTACTGTACTGTCGCACCTGATCCGTCCCTGAAATGGAAAAACGGAACCTGCAACATGGCCACCCATGTTAAAACCGCTACCGAAACCAAAAAACAGAAACTTAACCCCATCAAGGCATCCAAACGAAGATAGCACAGCCGATTCAATGTACGTAAAAACTCTGCAGTTTTCCTTGGACTTTCTTGAGGTCTGGCTGCAGGGTTTTTTCTTTTTTTAGGTGCCACATTCATCTTAATTGAATTTGGATAATACTTTAATATACAGGTTAAATCATGAATCCCATTGCCCAGGAATTGAATAACACCATTAAGCAAGGCGCCCCCCATGTATATGAAATGCTCTCTAACATGGGAAAAAAACTATTTTTCCCAAAAGGTATTTTAACCCAGAGCGCTGAGGCAAAGGAAAAAGCAAACAAGGTCAACGCCACCATCGGTATCGCAAGGCAGGGCAGCTGCGTTTTAAGTCTTACTTGCGTGACCAAATACATCACAGAAATTGAACCGGATGATTACCTGCCCTATGCTTCCTCATTCGGCTTGCCGGCACTGCGAAATAAATGGCTTAAGGAGATGTATGTTAAAAGTCCTTCACTTAAGGGAACTGTCGTCAGTCTGCCCATCGTCACATCCGGCATCACCCACGGTGTTTCCATATTCTCGGACATGTGGGTAAATGCCGATGATGTTATTGTTATGCCGGACATGTTATGGGGCAACTATAACATGATCTTCTGTGTCCGCAATAGTGCCCGGTTTGTTACATACAAATCCTATGACGATGCATTGACCCGTTTTAATCTGGATGATTTTGAGCGTGTTATCAGGGAACAGGCTGCACTTAATGACAAGATTGTTACCATGCTGAATTTCCCTCACAACCCAACCGGGTATGCCCTGAACGAGAAGGAGGCTGACCGTGTTGCAGAAATTCTCATTGATGTGGCACAAAAGGGTACCAATGTGGTGGCAGCCTGTGATGACGCCTATTTTGGATTGTTTTTCGAACCGGAGACATTTAAACAGTCCTTGTTTGCTAAACTTGCCGGTAAAACGAATCGGCTTCTGGCTGTTAAGCTCGACGGGCCGACCAAGGAAGATTATGTAATGGGATTCAGAACCGGGTTTATCACTTACGGGGTTGCCGCAGATACCAACCTTGAAGGGGTATATGAAGTTTTAGAAAAAAAGACCGCCGGATGCATCCGGGGCAATATCTCAAACTGTTCCCATTTAAGTCAGACCATTCTCATCAAATCCATGGAAGATGAAAATTATAAGAATCTCAAACAGGAGAAATTTAACCTGCTCAAATCCCGGGCTATGGCCATCAAAGAGGTGCTCAAAGATCCCAAATATGCAGACGGATTCGATGTTTATCCGTTTAATTCAGGATATTTCCTGTGCATTCGTGTTAAGGGTGTGAATGCAGAAGCGTTAAGGCTTCATCTGCTTGACAACTATGGCACTGGTCTGATCTCCATTGGAGAAGACAATCTTCGGGTGGCGTTTTCATGTCTGGAGGAAAAGGATGTGAAAACTTTATTTGACATTATTCTTTCAGGGATTAATGATCTGAGAAAGTAATTTTAATAATTTACCTGATGCAGAAACAGCCCCCGTGCCGGTGCTGTCGCACCGGCACGGGGGCGTTCACACGAATAGAGTATTTTATTGAATATTTCCGGATTGATTCGTCCTGTGCCGGCATCTTTCAGGGTACCCACTATATTTCTGACCATGTTTTTTAAAAATCCTGTGGCACAGATACAAAATTCCAGCCGATCGTAAGGCTTGTTTGCCCAGCTTGCACTGAAAACCGTTCTTACGGTCGAAGATCGGGGACTGCCGGTATTTTCAAAGGCTTTAAAATCGTGTTCGCCCACAAGGCATTCACAGCACTGATTCATAATATCAATATCCAAGTACGGTTTGACATGCCACAGATAATTCCGACCAATGGCAGCGGGAATGTCTCTGTTTAATATGTAATAGCGGTACTCTTTGGAACGAACATGGTACTGGGCATGAAAATCAGGCGCTGCAAACCGGCAGTCATGGATCACGATGGGTGCGGACATAAGGCTGTTTATCCCTTTTTGAATGATATCAGGGGCAAGACGGGTGTTTGCATGGAAATGGGCCACCTGGGCCCGGGCATGAACGCCTGCGTCCGTACGTCCGGAACCATGAATCTTAATGTCCTGGTTTAGAATCATGGATGCTATACGTTCAAGTTCCCCCTGAATGGTGGGTTTATCAGTCTGGCGCTGCCACCCGAAAAAATCGGTACCGTCATAGGCCACTATAATTTTGAAATTTTTTATCGGGTTATCCGGATTTTCAACTCTCTTAGGCATCATGCGGTATGGCCTTTTTTTTAAAAAAAAGAGACAAGCATCCAGAAAATTATCTTCAGATGGTTCCATATTTTGTCTCTTATACTCTGGATATTTGGACATACAAATAATCTGCCCAATCATGTTTGTCAATTCGAACCCATGGCTCTCCAGAAATTTCAACTTTAGTAAAATTAGGGACGGATATGTTTTTTCTTGAAAATTACAGGGCGTTGGTTTACAGCATCTTCGATGCTCCGCCAGGCCCGTAAAATTTGGCGGGAACGGAATTTGGCCGGTGTGGAAACCATTGAACGGCCTGTGGATAAAATTAAACATATTCTGACCAAACTATAAAGACCATGGGAAGGGCATAAAGGAGATCTATGATGATGGAAAAATCATTCAAGGCCATGGTGGTCTCGGAAGCAGGGAATAAACAATATCGCCGTGAAATCGTTCAGCGCCGGATAAGAGATCTTCCTGAAGGGGATGTGCTTGTTAAAGTTTATTATTCTTCACTGAACTATAAGGATGCGCTTTCGGCCAGTGGAAATAAGGGCGTTACCAGGAAATACCCCCATACACCCGGAATTGATGCCGCAGGTATAGTGGAGGAAAGTACGGATTCCGCCTTTAAAATTGGTGACAAGGTCATTGTCACCAGTTATGATCTTGGGATGAATACGGCCGGGGGGTTTGGGCAGTATATACGTGTTCCGGCCGGATGGGTGGTCCCTCTACCCGATGGCCTGAGTCTGCGGCAGGCCATGTGCTATGGCACGGCCGGATTTACAGCTGCCTTGTCCATACTGCAACTGGTTAACCATGGCGTGCTGCCCGAGTATGGTGAAATTTTGGTGTCCGGGGCCACCGGCGGTGTCGGCAGCATTGCCGTATCGATTTTGGCCAAACAGGGTTATACCGTGGCTGCCGTTAACGGCAGAACAGACCGGTCCGATTACCTGAAATCCATTGGCGCCCAGCGTATTATTGCCATTGAGGATGCCGTGGATACCAGCGGCCGACCAATACTTTCCCAACGTTGGGCCGGAGGCATCGATGCTGTGGGCGGTGATATCCTGGCCACGACCATTAAATCCATGAACGCCAAAGGCGTGGTGACCACCTGCGGAAACGTTGCCTCTCCGGATCTGCCCATCAATGTTTACCCCTTTATTCTCCGTGGTGTCACTTTGGTGGGGATTGATTCTCAGAATTGCCCCATGGCGGTTCGGCGAAATGCATGGGACAAGCTTTCAAAAGAATGGCAGATTACCCAAATGGAAACAGTTGTAGAAGAGGTTACGCTCAATGAGCTGGACAATCGGATTGACAAAATGCTCACAGGCGGCAATAAGGGGCGCGTGATTGTGCATATGCAGTCTTAAAGGCAAAACCAAACCAGTCCGGATCACGGATCAAGGCCGATGACACGGGGGAACGTTATATCAGCACGAACCTGTTCGAGCTGTAATTGTTTTAAATTTCCCTGGGGTCGGTCATATTTTCAGGACGCAGCATGTCATCCAGTTGCGCTCGGGTAAGCAGCCCTTTCTTCAAAACCAGGTCATATACACTCCCACCTGTTTTGAGCGCTTCCTTTGCAATGGACGCTGACTGTTCATAACCGATTACCGGAACCAAGGCCGTGACCAATCCGATGCTGGTCTGAACATAATGTTGGCATATATCACGGTTCGCTTCAATGCCCTCAATGCAGCGTGCAACCAGCGTGATACAGCCGTTTTTAAGGATCATCATGCCGTGCAGCAGATCAAAGGCAATGATTGGCTCGGCCATACACAGCTCCAATTCACTCGATTCGGCTGCCATGGATACAACCATATCGTATCCCATGACCTGATAACAGATCTGGTTCATCAATTCCGGGATAACCGGATTTACCTTGCCCGGCATAATGGAAGATCCAGGCTGCATGGGGGGCAGATTAATTTCATTCAGACCACAGCGGGGACCGGAAGAGAGCCAGCGCAGATCATTACAGATTTTTGAAATCTGTACGGCTGCAAGTTTGAGATTGGCAGACATATGAACAAAAATACCTGCATTCTGGGTAGCCTCCACCAGGTTTTTGGCCCTTCGCAACTGAAAACCGCTGACCTGGGTAAGCTTCTTAACCACCAGAGTGGCATAACCTGGCGGACTGTTTATGCCTGTACCAATGGCTGTTGCCCCCATGTTAACATCCCGGAATGCCTCGGCTGCCTGTTCGATGGAATTGATGGCGCTGTCAATCATAACCGCATAGGCGCTGAATTCCTGCCCCAGGGTCATGGGAACGGCATCCTGATTTTCAGTGCGTCCCATCTTGAGTACGTCTTTAAACGCTTCAGCCTTTCTTTCCAGCGAATTGCGCAGTTTTTCCATTGCGTGGACCAGATTTTTTTTGGCGAGCAGTACCGCCAGTTTTATTGCCGTTGGGTAGATGTCATTGGTGGATTGGGAGCAATTAACATGATCATTGGGATGCAGATATTGATACTCGCCTTTATTATAACCCAAGATTTCCAAACCGCGATTGGCAATCACTTCGTTGGCGTTCATATTGGTGGAGGTGCCGGCACCGCCCTGAAACATGTCAACCGTGAACTGGTCGTGCAGTTTGCCGTACAGAATTTCATCACAGGCCTGAGCTATGGCTTCCATCCTGCCCTGATGAATCCTGCCCAATTCATGATTGGCCATGGCCGCAGCCTTTTTGACCATGGCCAGCGCTTCGATCATGTGTTCAAAATTATTGATATGTATGCCGGAGATGGCAAAATTTTCCATGGCCCGTTGGGTCTGCACGCCATAATATACATCATTGGAAATGTCACGTGTTCCCAGAGAGTCATGTTCCAGGCGAAATCCGCTTGTGACCGTGTCATCAGTTTTCTTGTTTTGAAAAATTTTATCGTTAAGTATGCGCATGCGTCGATTAATGCTGACCGCAATCCGGGAAACGATCCTGTAAAAAAGATCGGGCTCAGTTTCTCTAAATGCATCAATTTTTTCCCGTGATATCTGCCAGATCTTCACACCATTTCGGGTAAACGCACCATTGACGTGGGAATCATCTCCCAGAAAAGCGCTTTCGCTGATCATGGATCCCGCACCCATGGACCCAACTTTGCGTGAAGATCCATGCAGTCCACGCACCAGTTCCACTTCTCCCTCAAGGATAATACCAGCCCATCTTCGGGGCGTTGATTCGTGGAATAGCCATTCATTGGGCCGGTAAACCTGCTCGTGGCTCTCGGTGAAAAAAGTTGCAAGATCCTTTTCAGTGATACCTGTGGCTTTTGCGGCCAGCTTGATAATATTTTGTTTTATCAACATGAAATTTTCCTACCAATAACTGAGATAAGGCGCAGAGGAAATTGGAGAACGTATTTTTTACGTTCCTGAGTAACTCAACAAAATTATGTTACCACAAAGAAGCGAAAAAATAGCCCCGGTATTGATTAATCAGTAAAGGGTATAATAATATTTTCTTTAACTATATATTTTAACCCGTCTTTCAAAAGAACACAATAACCCAACGTAGCAAGGAAAAATTTATGAAGCATTATAGAAAAGAGTTCTGGTTTGAAGTGGCCGGTCGCAGGGCATTTATCAATATTATCCCTAAAGTAGGATGACAATGCCATGAGACTGCTTTTGGTTGAAGATGATGAAAAAATAGCCAGGTTTGTTGAAAAGGGGTTAAAGGCATCCGGGTTTGCCGTGGATGTGGCCGGTACAGGACCGGACGGCCTGGATATGGCGATAGGTGCGGATTTTGATACCCTGATCATCGATATCATGCTGCCGGGTATGGATGGGTTTGCCCTCATAGAAAAATTGCGGGCCAGTGGTAAAAATACACCCATTATCGTACTTAGCGCCCGGGGCAGGGTGGGGGACCGGGTAAAAGGCCTTGAGGCCGGGGCGGATGACTACCTGACGAAACCCTTTTCTTTTTCAGAGTTGCTGGCCAGGGTCCAGGCACTTATCCGCCGGGCCGGAAACAGCACCGAACCCGTCTCCCTGTCGTATGCGGATTTAAGTGTGGATATTGTCAAACGTCAGGTCAGAAGAGGAGATACGTTTATCGAACTGCAGCCTCTGGAATTTTCCCTGCTGGAATATCTGGTGCGCAACCGGGAGCGGGTGGTCTCCAAAACCATGATCATGGAACATGTCTGGAATTATAATTTCGACCCCATGACCAATGTGGTGGAAGCCCGTATCTGCCGATTGCGGGATAAGATAGACAAGGGATATTCAAGCAAGCTTATCCATACGGTCCGCGGGGCCGGTTATGTATTAAAGGCGGAAGATGCCTGAGTTTTTCCGCACCGGTTTTTTCAGGAGCATCGCCTTTCGTCTGACGGTATGGTATGCAGGTATTTTTTCCATCTCATCCTGTGTGGCGTTTGGCCTGTTCTATTTTCTTGCCACCCAGACCATCATCAACCAGGTGGATCAGGAACTCATGGACAAGGCGGGATATTTCCGTACGGTTATCAGCCGAGGCGGAATTGTTGGGGCCCAGAATCTGGCCGTGATTGAAGCCCAGGCGGCAGGGGAAAAGCAGATTTTTTTCAGGCTGCTCTATCCCACTGGCGAGGTCTTTGCATCTTCTTCCATGTCCTATTGGAAAGATGTTCGAATAGATAAGGATATGGTGGACCGGCTTATGGAGTCCCGGATTACGGTGTTTAATACGGTTCACATTGCAGGCCAGGAACTGAAAGCCAGAATGATGTATACCTTTGTGGGTTCCAATGTTATTTTACATACCGGTCTTGCCATGAATGCATATTCCCGGTTTTTATCAGGGTTTAAGAAAATATTTTCCATTTCCATGGGGTTTGTGATTTTATTTTCAGCTGTTTCGGGCATGTTTTTATCTCGGGAGGCCCTCTACGGTGTTGCGGCCATCAGGGCGACAGCGAGTACCATAACAGGATCCAATCTGAATGAACGGGTCCCTGAATCCGGCAGCCGGGACGAGCTTGATCTTCTGGCTGTGACATTTAACCGGATGCTGGACCGGATTTCAGACCTGGTAAAAAGTATGCGGGAGATGTCCGATAATATTGCCCATGACCTTAAAAGTCCGCTGACTCGGATCCGGGGATTTGCGGAACTGGCATTGATTCAGGAGACCCCGGAGGATATCGAGTCCTACCGGACCATGGCCGCCAACACCATTGAAGAATCAGACCGTCTGCTGGACATGATCAACACCATGCTGGTGATCTCCCGGGCCGAGGCAGGGGAGGCTGAATTTGAATGCGTACCCGTGGATTTAAGTGCAATGATCATTGACGCCTGGGATCTGTTTGTCCCGCTGGCTGAAGACAAGCAGATTACCTTTACCCAGCAGGTGGACAAGGCATTGTGGATACAGGGGGATGCCGGAATGCTCCAGCGTGCCTTTGCCAATCTGATTGATAATGCCATCAAATATACCCCTGAAAAAGGCAGTGTTCATTTGACGCTGCAGACCTGGGGCAAAGAGCTGGTTGAAATTCAAATTAAAGATTCAGGGCCCGGTATTGATCCACAAAATCGTGAAAAGATCTTTGAGCGGTTTTTCAGGGAAGAATCTTCCAGGACAACGCCGGGGACAGGGCTTGGTTTAAGTCTTGCCAAAACAATTATAGAACAGCACGCCGGCTCAATTTCAGTGCAACCCGGTGAAGATGGGGGAAGTATCTTTATCGTAATATTACCGCATCGTAATTTTGAGATCATTTAAAAATTATCTTTGTGTTTTATTCTTTGTTTACGTCCATAAAGCAACCTTGTGAAATACATTAATATAATTTTAAAGGAGATATAAAAAATGAGACCTGTGGATAAAAAAATCAGAAGGATTACTCTATGTCTGATGCTTTTTGGCCTTTGGGCCTTCCCTGCAGTGTCAGGCGCGCAAACCCAAATGGTTCCCGTAAATTTTTCACAACTGGCCGAACAGGCCAAACCTGGTGTGGTCAATATCCAGACTGTAAAGACAATCAAGGGGGGCGGCCGGGTTTTTCGGCATTTTTTCGGTTCGCCCTTCGGTAATCAGCCGGGGTTGGAGGATTTTTTCAGTCCCTTTGAGGGGTTGCCGAGGAATCGTACGGAAAGCAGCCTTGGATCAGGCTTTATCATTGATAAGGCAGGATACATTGTGACCAATAATCATGTGATTAAAGATGCGGATCAGATTAAGGTTATCCTTCATAATGACCAGGAATATGATGCCCGGATCATTGGCGCAGACCCTGTAACAGACCTTGCATTGATAAAGATTGATGCCAAGGAGCTGAAGCCCTTGAAATTCGGATCCTCCAAGAATGCCCAGGTCGGCTCCTGGGTCGTGGCCATCGGTTCTCCCTTTGGTCTTGAGCAGACAGTGACCGCCGGCATCGTTTCAGCCAAGGGCAGGATCATCGGTTCCGGCCCCTATGATGATTTTATCCAGACGGATGCCTCGATTAATCCGGGTAACTCCGGTGGACCACTGCTGAATATGTACGGTGAAGTGGTCGGCATCAACACGGCGATTGTTAAATCCGGCCAGGGAATTGGTTTTGCCATTCCTTCGGATCTTGCCACCAGTGTCATTGATCAGCTTAAAGATGGCAAGCGCGTATCCAGGGGATGGTTGGGCGTCTCCATCCAGGATGTAAGCCAAGAGATGAGCGAATATTATAATCTGGATCCGAACCAAGGTGTTTACGTGGCAAAAGCCTATGAGGATCATCCTGCTTATGAGGCCGGCGTTCGTCAGGGTGACGTGATCATCAGTGTTGAGGGTGTAAAAATTAATTCATCCAGGGATCTGACCATGACCATCGCCAATTTAGGGGTAGGTTCCAAGGTCAACATTGAGGTCGTTCGGCAGGGAAAAAATAAAACCTTTACGGTTAAACTGGGTGAACGCCCCGATAGCATAGAAGATTCCGCGCTCGGAGAAGAACTTGATGGCTTTGATGATTTGGGCTTTATGTTTAAGCCGTTGGATAAGGATTTAGCCGAGCAACTGGGTTATCCCCCCTCCATCAAAGGGCTTGTGGTAATCCAGATTGATCCGGGTTCCCAGGCAGCATTGTCTGGTGTGATAGCAGGGGATCTGCTTGTGGAAATAAACCATAAAAGAATTGCCGGTATCAGTGACTATACTGGAATACTGCGGGCGATAAAGAAAGGGCAGACCGCTCATATGCTCTTTAGACGGGGTAACTCCCAGGTATTTGTGGTCCGGTTTGAAAGATAAAGGAGAAGATTAATGTTAACCGTTTACGGGGCAGCATGGTGTCCCCATTGCACACAGACCGTATCTTATCTGGAACAGAAAAAAATTGATTTTACGTATGTTGACATTGATTCGGCACCAGATGACGTGGTGCAGCAGGTCATCGAAGTTAACGGCGGTGATGACTGGGTGGTCCCCACACTGGAAAATGACGGGAAGTGGCGCCGTGGAAAGGTTTTCAGTCGCCGTGATATCGACAGTGACCTGAAGGCGCTTGGCCTCAAATTAGAGTGACGCCGACGGTTTTTGTCTTTTTGAACCTGAAAATTACCATTTGATAATACTGGTGTAATGTTCAGGTCAGGTTCAGATGTTAAGGTGTTATCCAACGTCGGAAATTTTGCTGTTGCGGCGAATGCGATACGAACCGTTATTGATAAATTATAACCGGCGGAAAATCTCCCTCCTTTTTGCAGAACGGGCTGCCTTTTTCTGGGCAGCCCGTTTTGTTGTACTGCTAATTGCGGACTCTGATCATAGACCCCACTGGTGGGATAACCCGTTAGAATAAGGTCGATAATTGTCATGAAATAACAGCCATGGGCTGACCTGACATATCGACTGCCAGGCATAGCCCACAACAAAGATTGAAAGATCTGAGTAACTTACCCAGGCTTTCGTATAAAAAAATTGGAAAACTGGAAGCTGTCGGATGGGTCAATAAAAAAAGCCACTGCAATAAAAACAGTGGCATGATTTTTAATTGGTGGAGCTGAGGGGGATCGAACCCCTGACCTCATGGCTGCCAGCCATGCGCTCTCCCAGCTGAGCTACAGCCCCACAAAAGAGTGGTAGATGTATAATCGAAACAGAATGGCGTGTCAATACAAAAAATATTTTTTAAAATAAATTAACATTGAAGGCTTAGAATATTTATTGACACACGTTAGAGCAAAACGATATTATTCCATGCTTTTAAATTAACTGAACAGGGTCAAGGAGCTGAATAGGAATGCTGCGTTATCTTCGGGAAAATACGGGAAATTGGATCATAAAGTTTTTTTTGGGCATCATTGTTATTGTGTTTGTTTTTTTAGGTGTTGGCAGTATGAACGCCGGCAAGCACAATAAGGTGGCCACGGTGAATGACCAGATCATTACTTTTTCTGAATACCGGGATGCCTATCAGGGCATGATCCAGCGTCTACAGCAGCAGTTCGGTACCTCTTTGGATGACGACTTGATAAAGTCGCTGAATATCAAGCAGCATGCAGTGAACAGTCTGATTGATCAAAAGGTTCTGGAAATTGAGTCCCAAAAGTTGAAAATTGTTGTGTCTGACCAAGAGCTTAAACAGGATCTGCTGTCAGTTAAGGAATTCCAAAAAGACGGTGTCTTTAATATAGATCTGTACAGGCGGGTGCTTGGACAGAATTCCATGACCCCCGAAACCTTTGAAGCCAGTCAGCGCAACACAATCAGGAATGCCAAGCTCCTGCGCATGGTGATCAATGGCATAACCGTGGGAAATCAGGAGGCCCAGGCCTGGTATTCATTTAACAATGCAAAAGCCAGTATTAATTATATTATGATCGATCCGGGAACATTTTCTGATGTTTTTGCCGACGAAGCGCAGATTCGTTCCCAGTATGACAATCATCACGACCTTTACATGTCTGAGCCTAAACGGAAAGTTGCATTCCTCGTGTTTGCGCCCGGGGATTTTGAGTCCCAGGTTAAGATTGATGAAACTTCTATCCGGGATTTTTATAATCAGAACCCGGCACGGTTTACCACTCCGGAGCAGGTTGAAGCCAGTCATATCCTGATAAAGGTTGATGAAACCGCGGATGAACAGGCGGTGGCCCAGGCCAAAGAAGAGGCTTTGAGCGTTTATGAGAAAGCAGTCAAGGGGGTAGATTTTTCAGAACTGGCCAAAGCCTATTCTCAGGGGCCGTCTGCCGCCAGTGGTGGCTACCTGGGGCGATTCGGCAGAACCAGTATGGTAAAGCCCTTTTCTGATGCCGCGTTTGCCATGAAAGCAGGCGATATCTCACAGCCTGTACGAACCGGTTTCGGGTGGCATATTATTAAGGTGACAGATAGAACACCTGAAGCCATAACGCCTTTTGAGACCGCCAAAGCAGGGATTCAAAAGGAACTGGCTGCAAGCCGGCTTCAGGATCTGGCATATAATAAGGCTGAGGATGCTTATGATGCAGTGCTTGATGGTGATTCTTTTGAACAGGTTGTCCTGGTTGCAGCTAAACAGCCTGTAAACACACCTGCTTTTACTGCCATGGGAACGGAACTTAAGGGTATGGGTATTTCGGATCCGGGTGAGTTTGCCGCCGCAGCCTTTTCCCTGGCTGATAATGAGATCAGTGAAGTCAAGAAAATCGGAAACAATTATTACCTGATGCATGTGCTTGAAAAGATAGACCCGGAGTTGCTTGCCTATGAAGATGTGAAAAATGAAATTGCCGTTACATTAACTGCCGGTCTGAAAAAACAGGCAGCTAAGAAAGCCGCTGAGTCAATGCTTCAAAACGCAGGCAAGGATGGCGATGCCGCAAGTCTTGAAAAAATTGCCGGTGACAACCATTTTAAGCTCCAAGCCAGTAAGATGTTCACACGCACTGAAGATATTCCCGGTATTGCCGGATCTGTGGCCCTTGCACAAGCCGCTTTTACCCTTGATGAAAAAAATCCTGTTTATAAGCAAGTTCTCGAAGTGTCAGGCAAATTCTATATTATCGGCCTTAAGGAAAAACAGGTGCCTGAGGCAACTGCCATTGCCGATAATCTTGATACGGTTAAGCGGCAACTTGAAACCCGAAAACAGCAGGTGTATTATTCTCAATGGCTGGCGGCCCGGAAAGAGAAAGCTGAAATATGGATAAATACAGATATTATAAATTAATTAATATTGAAATAGAGATCTATAGATATTGGTCTGTTATTTTGTACCGATAAATGGCGATTCAAGATTTATTTTGATTCAAAAGCGATTTTAATGGTTCAGACACATTGTTTTTTAGATAATAGTCCAGGTCAAACAGCTGTTTGAATGTAAGATCGGTAAATTTGATGTGGCGCTTTCTGAGTTTCATTGAACTGAATGAGGGCATATTCGTTATTTCATAGTCGGCAACGGTCTGAAAGGGAAGATCGCCGACATAATATCCCATGCTGCTTAGGAAAATAGACTCTTCATTTCTATTCACAGGTTCTTCTGATTTGTTTTCGGTGTTGATGTATTTGAAACACAGGCCGCCCATACTGATGTCGATGATTTGACCAATCTTGTTGGAATTGGGACTGATGGCTGCATAGGCACCCCCCACCGCTTTATACCGTTTGTGTTTTCTACGCTCAATGGTTCTTTTTCTGCCAACCATAAGTAAACCCTTAACTTTCTGTGTTAAAAATCTTCTTTTTTTGCATTAAGTTATATAAGCAATATTTATACCCTCAATTTTTTTTTATGGTTTTATTCAATGGACGAAGTCCTAAACGACGAAAATAGCGAATAAATAAAAAAATTCCCATCTTGTCTTTTATTGGGGTCAATTTAAAGTTTTTCCGCTATTATGAAATTTATTTGGCAATAATTGTGTAAATAAAGTTTTAAATTGAGAAAAAAAATTCTGTGACCGTGGGCTTTGTATTTCTTCACGGCTCTGTTTGAAATATCCGACATACAGTTTGACACACACTGTAATCAAACCCTCTGTAACGCAAATAGTTGATTATTTTTTTTCTGCATTCCGATTCATCCAGACTGTTCCAGGACTGCTTTTTAGTTTCAACGGCTTTTAATGCCAGATCCTCGTCTTTATATACAGATAGCAGTTCTTCAGCAAGTGCCGGGTCGATACCTTTTTTGCGCAGCTCAAATCCAAGGGCAAATACGGATTTGGGTTTGTAACGGATTCGGCTTTCGATAAACCCGCGTGCAAATGCTCTATCGTCAAGGTAATTAAAGTTTGACAACTGCACAATAACCTGATCGATAATATTGCCGTCATATCCTTTATCAGTCAGATATTTTTTCATCTGCCGGATTGTTTTAGGGCTTTTTGACAGATACCCCAAGGCCTTTTGGTATGCTTTTTCAACACTCATTTTCTATATTCTTTCAGGGCTATTTTTCATTTCCTTTCGCTCCTTCAATCAGGCGACCAGGGGTCTTGACCAGATCCTCCAACAGGTTGAGCAAGCCTTTTCCCACTGCGGAAGGATGAAGGGGAACCACAGTGGGATCTGATATCTTACCATAGGCTCTGGCCGGGAAAGAGACAAGTCGGCCGTTAAGAATCACATTTACAACCGGAATATATTTAATGATGGTATCAATGGTTTTAAACGGGGCCACCAGAAAGGTGATATCCAGGGCATCATTTAGGGGATCTGCCCATCCTTCGGCAATGATGCCCATATTGTCTGCATCAATGACGGCATTTTTTATATGCACCACACTTTCTTTTACGTCTGCATCGGCAGTAAATGTCTTAAATCCAAACCCCTGTTGCTGCAGGTCCGTTTCTCCTATAATATTGACAAGTGATAAGAGCCTGGAAAGCACCGTGGCTTTGAATATACGGCCGGACCGGGCCTTAAAATTAAGATGCCCGTTCTGTTTGGATTTCACCATGTCAAAGGTCTGTGCGGAGCCGGCAAGTTCCCCTTCAAGTGTATAACTTCCTTTAATAACACTTTGAGTGCCTGTCAGGCATCCGATTGAAAGCGACACCTCCTTTGCCTGTTTCGTATTGAAAAACGTGTGAGTCAACACCCCGGGCCTGTCACCGGCGGGATTGATGGTTATTTTGCTTGAAAAATCAAGGCCGCAAAGAAGGGCATGGGTAATATCGATATGCGTGGACAATTGATGAATTGTCACCTTTGCCCGAACTCCCTGGTATACACGCTGGTCATAGTTCAATGTGTTGACGTTGATAAAAATCCGGTTTTGTTTTACCAGGGGGCGGGCGGATGCAGATGTTTTCTGCAGGGGCAAAAAGGAATCAAGATCAAGCGTGTCTGCAGTTATGGTGATGTCGCCTGTTTTATCCGTTGAAACCGTCAATGCATTGTCACCGGTTGCCTCCTGAAGTTTCCGGTAAAGATACGAATCAGGGTGAAGCATCTTTTCCAGGGTTGTTTTATCCAGTCGCCCGTAAAAAACAATCCTGGGCATATCCGGCTGGTTGTAAAAGGTTAGATCGGCATGGGTTCGTTTTCCATCCTCTATCTGCACCTTTGACGGGGTCATTTTGTCCACGGCAGGACCGTCTGCCATGAAGGATACCGTTGCACCCGAGATCATGCGTAACTTTCCCTGAAACAGACAGGCCTCTGGCTGCCTCATAAATTGTGCCCGGGTCAATGTCAGGGGCAGGATAATACTTTGGGTATATTCCGGTGAAATGTTATTTTCAAGCCAGGAGAGGTCTTTAATGGTACAGGCAATTTCCGACACAGTTATCGTTGAAGGGGTTGCGTTGAATGTGCAGAATAGGTCGGACAGCCCTTGGGTATTGTCTGAAAATATAACAGTCCCTTTATTCATCCGGCCTGTCATGTGAATCTGCCACAGGTTTGGGGAGAACATGGGGCCTTCAACCCCAAAGTCATTAATGTCCATGATTCCGGAAAAATCTTTAACCGGGGCCAGTTTTTCCCTCGCCCCGGGGAAAAGTTTAACCAGGGGTGCCACCTGTTCCAGAATAATAGTTGCGGCCATATTTTTGATGTTCATGGGTACGGACCCTCTGGTATCAAAATCGGCATTAAAATTTGATATCCTGCTGCTGCCCAAGGCCCCTGACAAATTATTCAGAACAACCTTGCTTTTGTCCAAAAGAAAGTCGCCGCCGTCGATGCGGACAGGCAGGGGCAGGCGCTGGTAGTTTCCGATTGCCTCAATGTTTTTTGCTGTTACTTTAACATCTATCTCTTTGTGGGCTTGGGTTTGATTCAGTTCGAGAACCGCATCTGCCCGGCCGGTCAAACCGGATATTTTTGACATTTCCCGGGCAAGTACCGTGTGCGGCAATATGGAGATAAGGGCTTGGGGAACTTCGGCTAAATCAACCTTCAGGGGGAATCTGCCGGAAAATGGAACTGCGTGCTGATGAATCAGATTAATATCAAGGGCACCACCGGTGACAATGGTTTTTCCCACACGGCCGCCTTTAGGGTATATGCTCAGCATGCCGTCTTTCATTTCTGCACAACCCGAGGCGTTGTCAACAATGACAGGAATATGGGGGATTTTAACGGTAGCGGCTTCAGCGCAGCCGTTTATAAAAAGGTTTTTTGCGTTGAACAGATGACGTATCTCTTTGCTTTTAAACCCCACCGTAATTTTTGGGGCGGTTCCGGATCTGAGTATGTCAAACAGGATGTGAGGCGTCTCAACTCCGCTGAGAAGTGGCAGGCACACCTCTCTTGTCTGGCTGATATCAATCTGTTCTCCGATAAATTCAATACTTGATGCTTCTTGGCCGTAAGAAAGTGATACATCTATGCCAACACGTCCTTTGGGATAAACAAGCTCCAAAGGTGCAAGATGTGCGCTCACCCGCTCTTTTGACAGGGCAAATTCAAGGTCGAATTTCCTTGCTTCGGCACGGTGATTCTTGGGTGCTTTAAGATTGGCCTGAACGGATATGATTCTCAGGTTGCCTGCAAGAATGTTCTCTGCATCATGCCGGCACTCCACAGAGAGGTGTGGGATATCAATAGATGTTATTCTGCCTTTGACTGCGGATTCAAGCATTGGAATCTGATCTGTTTCCAGGCGAAGCCCCGACATCTGCGCTTTAATCGTCACAGCCCGTGTCCGGCCTGTCATAAGAATCCGGCAGTCCATGGTGCTAAAATAATTTGATTGGGCATTGGTTACGACAATATCCAGGTGATCGGTGTCTGCGAAGGGTAGATCAAACAATCCGTCAAATCCGTTCCGCACCCATGCGGCAAGATCCGGCGGCACTGTGAATTTATTTTTTCCGGCAACAGCCTCATTCCTAATCAGTTTGGGGGATTCAAGGGTGATGCGTCTTAGAGCGGTCTTTAATTTGAGCAGCTGGGGCGGCTCCAGTTCGACTATCGCTTTGTTGATTGTAATCTCGTTGTAGCGGTCGATTTGTGCCGATATACCAGTTATGCAGAAACCCGGCAGGGGGGTGAGAATAAATGATAGCTGATCAAACCGGACTTCAATGCCGGTTTTTTTCTGAACAAACCTGGTCAGACGCGCTTTAACCTCTTCCGTGTTGATCAACGGGGTAATGGCAAAGGGCAGAGCTGCTGCGCAAAGGGTCACGGTCACCGCAACAAAAACGGCAATGCGCAGTATGCGTTTTCTGTTCATGGCGATGCATTCATATCTACTATTGAGAAGGCTATTGCCACTTGTATCCGGTTTTATGGCTCAAGGTAATAAAATCGGCAGCAATGTATTTGGCCTGTTCCGTAAGTATTTCCTTGATCTCTTCTTTTTCCGGGTCAATGTCATCCAGGGTTGTCAGCGGTTTTTCTCCTTTTTGTTTCCGGTAATCGTTTTCCAGGGCCAGCTCTTCTTTATTAAAGGCGGTATTGGTTTTTAAACGTTCGGTCAGATTCAAGGAGAGTGTTTTTTGTTCACTCAAGGATTCTGCCAATTGAATCCGCTGGGTGAGATATTTAATGCCAAAAGACTTTTCAGCCCGTTTTTTATAGGCATCATCCAATGGTTTGATCATGGGCTGCAAAGACCTATATGCTGAATAACGGGTGGCGTCAATATGGTCCCAGAGCAGGGCTCCCTCAAGGGCGCTTTCTCCGGTGTCTTTGGTCCTGTAAATCTGGGGAAACCAGATGTCGGGTTCAACGCCTTTGTGTTGGGTGCTTTTGCCCGAGATCCGGTAAAATTTGGCCGAGGTCATCTTCAATCGTCCATCTCCCAGGGGTTTGAGTTCCTGAACCGTGCCCTTGCCGAAACTTTCGGTGCCCACAATAATCCCCCGGTGATAATCTTTGATGGCACCTGCAAAAATTTCACTGGCCGATGCGCTCATTCTATTGATGAGTACCACAAGAGGCCCGGTGTAGAGAATTTTTGGATCTTCATCATAGATGCGTGATACCCTGAATTTTGTTTTGACCTGTACCGTGGGTCCATATTTAAGGAACAGTCCGGTCAGATCATTGGCTTCTTTAAGTGCCCCACCCCCATTGTCCCTTAAATCAACAATCAACCCGTCAATATTCTCTGTTTTTAACTCTTTCAGCAGTTTTATCACGTCTCCTGTGGTGCTTTTGTAGTCCGGGTCGCCTCTGTGAAAGGCGTCAAAATCAATATAGAAATTGGGGATTTCAATGATGCCCAGCTTATAGGTCTGACCGTTCGAGGTCACGTCAACCACCTTTTTCTGGGCGGACTGTTCCTCAAGTTTTACCTCGTCGCGTTTGAGACTGATGGTGGCGGTTACACTGGATTTTCTGGCAGGAATGATCTTTAACCGCACAAAGGTACCCTTGGGTCCCCGAATCAGTTTGACCACATCATCAATGCGCTGGCCAATGGTGTCTTTTATCTCTCCGTCCTGGCCCTGGCCTACGCCGATGATTTTGTCCCCGGGGGCAAGTTTCTGGGATTTGTCTGCCGGACCTTTGGGAATAAGGCGGACCACCTTTGTGTACTCATATTCGTTTTCCAGCACCGCCCCAATGCCTTCCAAGCTCAATTTCATATGAATGTCAAAATCTTCGGACACGCGCGGGGCAAAATATTGGGAATGGGGGTCAAAGGACATGGTGACGGCATTCATGAAAATATGGAATACATCCCGGGACTGTGTCTGGGACAGCTGGGCCAAGCGATTGGAATAGATCTTTTCCAGAGTTTCGGAAATTTCCTCATCCGATGTTTTGTTTATTTTCAAATTAATGATATGGTTCTTCAGCTCTTTTTTCCACAGGGGTTCAAGGCCTGAGATGTCCGGGATAAAGGGTTTATGCTCATAGTCGATGACAAGGGTTTCGTTTTTAGCAAAATCAAGCTGGGTTTGCCAGGATCTGGCCAGCTTGAGAATATATGCAAAGCGCTGTTGGCTGCGGGACTGGTAAAGGTTGAAAATTTCAAAGGCCGGCCCAAGGTTCCCTGTTTTCAGATATTTATACATCAGCTGTTTTAACGGCTGAAAATCATTAAGGTCGGCCTGGGTCAGAAGATGCCTGGCCGGGTCCAGAGATTTGATATACCGGTCAAATACCAGAACAGACATATTTCTATCCAGTTTTTTCCCGGTAACATTATCCCGTTCAAGGGCATTGACAATGGCAATACACTGTCGGGACTGTTCCTCCTCAAATGTAAGTTCGGAAATCTGTGCATGGCAAACCGGCCCGCAATAAAGAAAGGCGGCAACAAGCACTACAGCCCGCAGGCTATGGTAAAGTTTATTGATCTGTGTCATCATCTACGTTTATATCCTTTGGTGTTTCAAAACTGATCCGGCCAAGCCTGCCGGATCTAAGATCCCTGATGATAAGTTGTGATGCTTTTTGAAAATCGACATGCCCGCCTTTTTTAAGACATCCCCGGGCTTTGCCCACCGTTTCGATAAGGGCCTGGGCTTGCCCGGGCAAGGGATTTAAAAACGGGTAACGTTCAATAAGGCAGGCCGGGTATCTTTCCAGTAAAAGCTGTGCGGCAAAATGGGCAAGTTCATGGTAGTCAACGGCTGTATCACTGATCGCGCCGGACACAGCCAGGACAAGTCCGCGGTGCCTGGGTTCAATTACCGGCCACAGGATACCCGGGGTATCGTAAATATCAATATTGTCTTTAAGACTGGTGCGCTGCTGGTGACGGGTAACGGCGGGCACATTACCGGTTTTTGCCACTTTCCGACCGGCCAGGGTGTTCAAAATCGTGGATTTCCCGGTATTGGGAATGCCTACCACCATGACCTTGGCTTTCCTTGCCTTGTTTCTGTCTACCTGTGACACCAGTGATTCCAGGGCGTGTGAGACCTCTTGCGGACGGGTCGCGCAGATGGCTGCCGCCGGCCATTTAATGTCCCGGTTGAAGTATTCAAGCCAGGCTTGTGTCGCCTCCGGGTCGGCAATATCCGCCTTGTTCAGTAGCTTCATCCGGTTTTTGCCCGTGGCAATCCGTTCTAAAAAGGGGTTTGAACTGGCCAGCGGCAGTCTTGCATCAACCACCTCAAGCAGGGCATCCACCCTGGCAATGGCACTTTTAAGTTGATTTTTTGTCTCCAGCATATGGCCGGGAAACCACTGGATATTCATTTTTCTAGTTTTTTAATTTCCTGTTGGTGAATGATTGTTTTGTCCGGCGGTATGGGCGCCTGTTCAACATGCTCTTTTTGAAACAAATACAGATATGAAAAGAGCAAGGCAATGATACTGGAGCCGATAAATCCGCTGACGGCAAAGGTGATGGTATATCCAATCCAGTCGTAATGCCTGTAATAGCCAAAGGCACCGCCGGCGGTCATGCTTAAGATAAATATGAAAGTGAAAATCAGTTTCATGGGTAAATTACGTGTAAAATTATTATAAAACGTGAAATCCTGTCAGAATACGGACCAGTTCATTGTGCAACGCCTTGTTTGCCGCAGCAATGCCTTTTTCCGGGAATTGCCCGCCGCCTGTAAAATCCGTGACCACACCCCCTGCTTCCTTTAAAATAACCGTCCCTGCTGCAATATCATAAATATTTAGATTCATTTCCCAGAATCCGTCCAGGCTGCCCAGGGCCGTATAACAAAGATCCAATGCCGCAGATCCGAAACGCCTGATGTCCCGAAGTTTGGGTACAATTTCGTTAAAAATCGGCAGGTTGTTCTTTTGCCTGCCTGCCCTCAGGCACGCAAAGCCCGTTGCCATGACCGCTTTGTCAAGTTCTCTGGTTTCAGAGACATGAATTGCGGTGTCGCCCACAAATGCGCCTTTGCCTTTTTCAGCATAAAACAGCTGGTTTAAAGCAGGTGCATAAACCACGCCAAGTACTGGTTCTCCCTCTTTTTCAAGGGCGATACTGATGCTGTAAAAGGGCAGCCGGTGGACAAACGACGTGGTACCGTCTATGGGATCAATGATCCATCTGAGTCCGCTTTTTGTCTGGACAGCTCCGTACTCTTCCCCGAGTACGCCATGGTCAGGATACCGGGCAAGGATAGCCTTAACCAGAAACGCTTCAACTTTTTTGTCCGTTTCCGTGACAATATCTTTTTCTGATTTGAATTCAAGGTCATGCAAAGACAAGTTTTTTTGGCCTTCAAGGCAGAGCCTGCCGGCTTCCAGGGCCAAATTTTTTATAAATGAAATCAAGATATCAACCGTTTGTTAACTCATTTTTTTAAATAATTATAAAATTTATATCATTAAAATTTAAGATCAATTTAAGATCTGTAAAATTAAGATCAGGTATTATGGCATATTAGATTGCATTTGAAAATACCCGGCACATCCATTGAAAAATAAAACAGTATTGCTTTGAAGTTACAGGGTTAACATGCCAAGCTTGATTTTCCGGGTCTTGATTTTTAAAGTGTGAAATGAGATGATCATATCTGATGTTTTTTGATCGGTTTCACAGTCCCGTGAAACTATGGCCTTGACCACCCACTATGGCGCAAATATCATGAAATACTTCTTTGTTTTCACCGTTTTTCTGGCAATTTTTGCTGCACATGTTACACTGGCTGCAGAAGATAGATCCGGACCAACCCAAGCTGCACCACCCGAATCTGGACTCCCCGAAGCTGCACCACCCATGGTAAGCTCGCACATTCCCTCCCTGGTGGAAGCGGTCCGTTTTTCCGGTGATATCCGTCTTTGCGGGGAAAAAATACCTTATACAGATCAAGATGTCAGAGAGCGGCTTGAAAAAGAGATGATGCTGGCCGTATGGGACCGTCCCCAGGTGATGCTGTGGCTCAAACGGGCCCACCGGTGGTTTCCGCACATCGAAAGCGTTTTAAAGCAGGAAAAACTGCCTTTGGATTTAAAATATCTGGCTATTGTGGAAAGTGCGCTGCTCTCCTATGGAGAATCCTATCAGGGCGCGGTTGGGTACTGGCAGTTCATCGAAAGCACAGGTAAGCAATACGGATTGCGCATTGATTCAGACGTCGATGAACGCCGGAACATGTTTTCCGCCACCCGGGCGGCCTGCCGCTATCTTAAAAAACTTTATTCCCAGTTTGGCTCGTATCTTCTGGCCATGTCCGCATATAACATGGGTGAATCCGGTCTGAGCAAGGCCATAGAGTTCCAGGAGACCCGGGATTTCTTTTCCCTTTACCTGCCCCTGGAGACCCAGCGGTATATCCTGAAAATGGTTGCCGTTAAGTTGATTATGTCTAATCCCGAAGATTATGGGTTTCATCTCGGGCCCCAGGATCTTTATCCGGTATTTACGTTTTCTGAAATCAAACTCTCCACAACAGATGTTGTGCCTTTAACCATGATCGCCAAGGCCTGTGGCATCTCATTTAAAACCATCAAGGATTATAATCCCCATATTCGGGGATATTTTCTGGAGAAAGGCACAAGCACGCTTCTTGTACCCGAGGGGAAGGATAAGGCGTTTAATCAAAAGTTTTACCCCCTTTACAATACCTTGCCCAAAACGCAGTTATCTTCTTCAAGTTCAAGGTACCATGTGGTGAAAGCCGGTGAAAGCCTCTCCGCCATTGCAAGAAAATATAATACATCTCTGTCCGGGTTGCAGAACCTTAACAAGCTGTCAAAGAAACATCACATTCATCCCGGAGATAAATTGCGTGTGCAATGATGCTTTTTTAAAAAAAGGGACGATACGCAGAATGCGGAAAATTTGAACAGAAACTCAATGAGTTCCGGTATGGAGATGGGCTGGTTGAATTCGCCGAGATGGGGGCCGGTAATCAGTATAATATCTTTTTCCCCTTTGGCCGGTATGTCGGTAACACCCCGTTCCGTGAGGAATTGTTCAAACTGTTCATCGTCCATCGCCAACTGGTCCTGTACCCGTAACGCTTCTTGCATATGTTCATCACGCCCCATTTTTTCAATGAGCTTTTCAATCAGTGCCGGTATATTAAACGGGGCCGGATCAAAGGTCTCAAATTCGGTCAGGCCTTTGAAATAGTGTTCACATACGCCCGTTAAAAGCGATTCAAACAGATCCGGGCAAAAAAGATCCCGGGTATCCACATGGGGTTGACTATTGTCTGTTCCCCTTCTGTGCGGGGCTTTGTTCCTGAAGCAGGAGCCTGCCACCAGAATAAAACTGAGCAGGTATTCCCCGGTATAATGTTCAAGATCCAATCGCTTTGTTTGGCAGGCAATATGTTCAAAATCCCGCAACCCGGATGCGGCAAAATTGGGGAACAGGCTGGAGTTCAGCCACTGGTCCAGGCGCCCGGCATGTTCCCACAAGTATCTGCCGTTGTCGTTTCTTCGATCCTGCTGAACCCGGTTATGGAACAAGGGGATCAACGCCGTATGGAAAAGCCCCTGGGATGAAAGTCTGCCCAGGGCAAGGGATGATTTGAAAAATGATCTTTGGATTTGTTCCCGGTCCGAACCTTCTAAATTGGGGTATTCATAATAACCCGGGCAGGGGATAAAGACGATGCAGGCAGATCCGTATCGTGTTCCCGGGCTTGCCTCAGGCAGTTCATCCGTGATGTTAAATAGATATCTGTCCCGGATGCAGACCGGTTTGGGAACAAGATTTTCAGCACCTGAAGGATTCTTGGAAAACCACTCCATCCAAACCGCTTCCCAGTGAATTTCATTGATATTGTCCAGGGTTGTGGCGAATTTGATTACGCCCATGATTTTTGTTTCTGTCCGGGCGATCAGGCTTCTGCCCTTCCAGGTCCATTGCATCTCTGTGGGCAATGCCATCCCTGGGGGTGTAAATTTTTCAACAAGGCTGGAAAATTGAATGTCCAACGGCGTGATGGTGTTTGGAAAAGATGGTGTATCCGGTGCCGGGCAATTATCCGCAAGCCTGCCAAGGGCCTGGCTTAGGGCACGAAGACGGTTTCCTGAACTTTTGACCAGAAGCATCGCAAGTTTTGGCACAATGGTCCTGATGATTTCGTTCTCCATTGTCCTGCCCATCTCCACCAGGGTGCAGGCCGCCTCATGATATAAAAAAAAGGCTTGTTTTGCCTTTTCAAATTCGGCGGTTTCAAATATGGAGAAGAGCGCATCCAGGGTCTGATGAGTAATCGTGTGCGGATAATCCACCGCCTGCCAGCCAATATATTGGATACCCATGTACGCCGCTGAAAAATCCCGGCAATGATTGATAAGAAGACGTTCTTCGCGGATACGCGCACTGGAGGGTGGGGCGTGGTTCATACTTTACTGCGAAATATCCTGCTCTGAAATGTTCCCTGTGCCGGGAATCGTTCGGCGCGGCAGATCCGGTGTCTCTGTTTTCCGGGTAGGTGTCGGCAGGGGGTTGGGAGAAGAGACTTGTGGCTTTACCGTTGATCGGACCTGATTTATTGATTTTGGGGGGAGTTGTTTGGGTGTGGACTTTGCAGCAGCAGCAGCAGCAGCAGCTGTTGCCGCTGCCTTTTCTGCTGCATCGGCCCGTCTTTTGACGTCAGCAATCTGTTTTTCAAAATTTTGCCTGAGCAGACTTAAATTCTTTTCAATATCCTGCCTGAGCAGACTTAAATTTTTGTCCAGGCGTTTGTCTATGGATGCTGCCGTCTCATTTTGCAATGCATCAAGTTTTTTGCCCAGCAGGCCTGTCTCCTTAACCAGTTGTGCAATCTTTTGTTCATAGGCGGACAATTCAAGCAGTTTTGTGCCAAATTCTTCCTTAAACAGGTGGAACTCTTTTTGGATCTGTCCGGAGAGCGCTTTAGTATCCGAACTGTTTTTATCAATGGCGGATATAAGTTCCCGGTTAATCCGTTCCATGGCCGCCAGGGTGGACTTGTCCTGGTCTGCATTGGACTGAATCCGGTTATCCCGCTTGGCAAGGGCTGCTTCCATGGCTTTACGATCCACCTTGGCTGCCGACATTTTTGCTGTCTGGTTCTCAAGGGCCTTGCGTTTGGATTCAAGGGCTGTCAGCTTTTCATCCAACTCGTGGGTGGCTTTGGCAATGCGTACGTCCAATGCATTGAGTTTGATGTCAAGATCCTGGGAGACCCGTGCCATCTGGTTTGCCTGGGTCTGGTCCACATCCACCACCTTTTCGGTGATATCCATGTAGACGAATACCAAAATGGCAATAATAATGCAGGGGATGATCACGGAGATGATGGTCACCCGCTGGGATAATTTTTCTATTTGAAGGGTGTTGGCTTCCTGCTGGAAAATTGCGCCTCCAATGCCCGGCCGATCATCCTCAAAAGATTCATCATCCTCCGGGTTCAGATAGTCCCCGAGTCTTTTTTCATTCATAATTTGTTGGCTGTTATTCCCATTCAATGGTGCCGGGCGGTTTCGAGGTGATATCAAAAACCACACGGTTGACCTTGTCCACTTCATTAATAATGCGGTTGGAAATTTTTCCCAGAAGATCGTGGGGCAGTTTTGCCCAGTCGGCTGTCATGGCGTCATTGGATGTGACCGCACGAATGGCAACACAATTGGCAAAGGTACGCTTGTCTCCCATGACACCGACACTTTTGACCGGCAAGAGCACGGTAAAGGACTGCCACAATTTCCGGTAAAGGCCGGCCTGTTTGATTTCCTGGATAAGTATGTCATCGGCCCTGCGAAGAATATCCAGGCGATCTTTGGTGATCTCCCCTAAAATGCGGATGGCAAGCCCGGGGCCGGGGAAGGGCTGGCGCCAGACAAGATCCTCGTTGATGCCAAGTTCAAGGCCAAGTTTTCTGACCTCATCCTTGAACAGCAGTTGCAGCGGCTCAATGAGCTTCAGATTCATCTGTTCGGGCAGTCCCCCCACATTGTGATGGGATTTGATGACCGACGTGGGGCCGCCAAAGGCGGATTTGGATTCAATAATATCCGGATACAACGTTCCCTGGCCCAGGAACTGCGCACCGTCAACCTTCTTGGCTTCGGCCTCAAACACATCAATGAAAAGTTTCCCGATGATTTTCCTTTTCTTTTCAGGGTCCGTAACCCCGGCCAGTGCGGTTAGAAATTTTTCTTGTGCATCCACAAACTTGATGTTCATGTTCAGGTTGGCCCGAAGGCTGACCTCAAGCTGTTCTTTTTCATTGAGGCGTAAAAGCCCGTTGTCGACAAAAATGCAGTGCAGGTTTTTTCCCACGGCTTTATGGATCAGGGTGGCGGCAACGGAAGAGTCCACCCCGCCGGAAAGGCCCATGATCACTTTTTTGTCCCCAACCGCATCCTTGATCTGGGCGATGGCGCCTTCACTGAAGGATTTCATGGTCCAGTTCTGTTGGCATCCGCAGACATCAAAAAGAAAATGGCGGATCATGGCAGCCCCGTTAATGGAGTGCTCCACTTCCGGGTGAAACTGCAGGCCGAACAGTTTTCTTGCGTAATCGGCAATGGCGGCAATGGGGGTGTTGTCGGTCTGCGCGGTGATCTCAAACCCCTGGGGCAGGGCTTTTGCAGAATCGCCATGGCTCATCCAGCACTGGAAGCTGTCATCCATCTCCTTGAACAGCGGGTTGCCAGGATTAATGCGCAGTTCGGCAAAGCCATACTCTTTTTTGCTTGCCTGTTTAATGGTCCCTCCGAGGGTATGCACCATGTAGTGCATGCCGTAGCAGATACCGAGGATGGGTACGCCCAGCTCAAAAATACCGGCGTCGATGGTGGGGCTGTTCTCTTCATAAATGGATGAGGGGCCGCCGGAAAGAATGATGCCCGTGGGGGCAAGCTCCTTTAATTTGTCAAGGTGGATATTGGCCGGTTCCACCTGGCAATAGACATTATTTTCCCTGACACGCCGGGCAATCAGCTGGTTAAACTGGGATCCGAAATCAATAACAATGATCATGGGCATTTCCTGAAATGATTAGATTTAAATCGGCAAATTTTCCTATAAACATGGGAAAATTGCAAGTTGTTTTTGGTTTCCCTGCATCATTGACTTTTTGTAAAATTGTATTAGACTATCTGGTTTGATTTGAGTGAGACAAAAAAGTATTGAGTATTGAGTATTGAGGAAAACAGCCTGTTTTAAATCTCACTACTCAAAACTCACGACTCAGATAAAAGGAGAACGTATCGTGGGTACCGGACCGTTGATCGCCGTTAATGTGATGTTGCTCTATATTATTTTGGGACCTGTGCTGCTCTTTGCCATCTATGTTCTGTTTGACTCCTTGGACCCCACCGGTAGAATGAAAAAGGCTCCCGTGTCCGAAAAAGATCCTGCGCTGTGGACAAGTGACGATATTGATGCAAACGGTTTTGAAGGGATGGGCCTTGATGGGCGCAGGAATCAAATTTAACCTATGGCCGCCTTTTTAAAAAAATGGAAGAAATACTTTACCTTTGCCGCGCTTTTAAGCTGTTTTGTAAATATTCTTCAATTAACTTTTCCCTTTTACATGTTCACCATATACGGCAATATTGTTGTTTCATACAGTCTGCTCTCTCTTAAAAATATCACGGTCGTCGCTTTTATGGCCGTAGCAGTACTCGGGTGTTTTTCATATCTGCGGTCCAGGCTTCTGGCCGTGGCAGGCCAGGATTTAAGCCTGGGACTGAGGGAACAGGTTTATTCAGGTATGGTCAAAGGATCTGTGCTGAACGGTAAGAACGCTTACCAGATCGGCTTGAACGATCTTGAAGTGCTGCGCAATTATTTTTCCACACCGGCCATCTATGCGCTGTTTGACGTTCCCTGGGCCCCTTTTTACCTGGCGCTTATTTATCTGTTTCACCCGGTGCTGGGCATTATTGCGACCTCGGGCGCCCTTATCATGGTCGGGTTGAGCATATTGCAGGAGTTGCTGATCCGAAAGAGCATGAAAATGGCGGGGCAACTGAACATCAAGAGCCACCGGTTTGTGGACTCTTTTATGAGAAATGCCGAAGTGATCAACGGGATGGGGATGATCAGGGATATATCCGACAGGTTTGTTGAGAAAAATAACCGGGTGATGATCAATCAGACAAAATCAAGCTATTATGCCGGCACCATTCAGTCCATGATCAAGCCCCTGCAGAACATTATCCAGATCTTGATTTATTGCTTTGGCGCCATTTATGCCATAAAAGAGGGGTTTGATGTCGGGCTTATGGTCGCCGGGTCCATTATCATGGGACGCGGATTCGGGCCTCTGATGCAGTTCATGTCCTCCTGGCGTACGACGGCCACGGCAAAGGAATCCTACCTGCGGTTAAGCAGTTTTTCAAGCATGTTGGACAGAATAGTCCCCGGCATGCCCCTGCCGCCCCCCAAAGGCCATGTATGTGTTGCCGGTGCCGGTTATCGAATCCCAAGCCGGGTGTTGCTCAAAGCAGTTTCCTTTGAATTGCCGGCCGGGGAGCTTCTCGGGGTTATCGGACCCAACGGCGCCGGTAAAACCACCCTGTGCAGTCTGCTTTTGGGCATTTTGCCCGCCTTTGGCGGCAAGGTTTATCTGGACGGGAAAGATATTTTTTCCTGGGATAAGGCCCAGGTGGGGCCCTACATCGGGTATCTGCCCCAGGAGATTGAGCTGTTCCCGGGAACTGTGGCCCAGAATATCGCAAGGCTTGGTCCTGTTGATATGGACAGGGTTGAACAGGCCATACAAACCTGCGGCATACAGGGTTTGGTGGACAGTTTTCCCCAGGGGCTTTCCACCCAGCTTGAAGGGGACAAGGGGGTCCGGCTCTCCGGAGGACAGAAACAGCTGGTGGGTCTTGCCAGGGCCCTTTATGGAAACCCCAGGCTCCTGGTCCTTGATGAACCCACTTCCAACCTGGACGAACAGGGAGAACAGCTGCTGGTAAACATACTGGCAGGCATGAAAGAGCGCCGAAACTGCACCTGCATCATGGTTTCCCATAAACCCCAGTTGCTGCACGCCATGGACAAGGTGCTGGTCATCAACGCCGGACAGGTTGCCATGTTCGGCCCAAAGGATGCGGTGTTTGCAAAACTGTCCGGGAAGCAGGCTGTCCTATGATTATTTATCTGCGCTCCTGTTTTAAATATTTTGTGTTTGCAGGACTTTTTTCCATATTTATCAACACCCTCTATTTGACTTTTTCTTTATACATGCTGGCGGTTTACCGCAATGTCCTGGCCAATTACAGCATGTCCACGCTTTATGCCTTGACGGCCATCGCTTTAACAGCCCTTGTGGTTTTAGGGCTGCTTGAGTTCTGCCGGTCCCGCCTGCTGGTCCGGGCCGGGATTCAGCTGGACAAGCTTTTGAGCCGGCGGGTACTCAAGGCAATGCTCAAGGATCTGTGCCGTGCCGACAGCGACCGGTACACCAAGGGACTCAACGACATTAATACCCTGCGCAACTACCTTGGCGGCAATTCCATTTTTGCTTTTTTCGATCTGCCCTGGATATTTATTTATCTGTGGGTGATTTACCTTGTACATCCCCTGCTTGGCCTGACAGCCACGGGCGGTGCGGTTGTGGTCTTTATCATCGGACTGCTGCAGTCGGGCCTGACCCAAAAAGATACGGCCAGGGCCCAAATTTTAAAAAACCAAGGAGTGCAGTGGGTCTCAGCCAGTTTCAGGACGGCCCGGGAGCTTGAAAGCATGGGGATGACCGGCAATGCCGCGAGCAGGTATTGCCAAATCAATGACCAGGAGATTCAGATCCACGACAAAACCGGGAATGTCAGGCATATTCTGGGGGCGGTGAGCCAGAGTTTCGGCATTCTCATGCAGGTCATTATATATGGGGTCGGTGCAGCCCTGGTGCTGGCCAACAAGAGTGACCCCGGCGTTATCATTGCTGCTTCAATTATCATGGGCCGGGCCCTGGCGCCGGTGAACCAGGCCATTGCCGCCTGGAAGCAGACCTCCGACGCGAGGACCGCCTATGATAATCTATCCGCGTTGTTAAAAAAGTCCCAGCAAAAGCCGGACACCGTCGGTGAAATAACCGGGGCCCTGGATGTGGCGGATGTCAGCCTTTCCATAAACGAAACCCAGGTGCTCAGCCATATTGATTTTGCGTTGAAGCCCGGGGAGATCATGGGGTTGGTCGGGCCCAACGGTGCCGGTAAAACCTCATTGTGCCGGATGATTTTAGGGATGTGGAAACCTGACAGCGGCGTGGTGGAACTGGACGGCAAAAATGTATTTGAGCTGGACAATGATGATATCGGGCAATATTTGGGGTATCTGCCCCAGAATGTGGAGCTGTTTGCCGGCAGTGTAAAAGACAATATCGCCAGAATGGGGCAGGCCGACGGGGAAAAGATACTTCAGGCCGCACAGCGTGCCGGTGCCCATGAGGTGATTTTAACCTTTCCCCAGGGGTATGATACCGATATCGGGGAGGCGGGGCGAAGTCTTTCCGGGGGACAGCGCCAGCGGGTCGGCCTTGCCCGTGCCCTTTACGGCACCCCAAAACTGGTGATTCTGGATGAACCCAATTCCAACCTGGATGAGGCAGGAGAGCAGGCCTTGATCAAGGCATTAAAAAATCTTAAACAAATGGGTGCCACAACAATCATGATTACACATAAGCCAAACCTTTTATATACGGTGGATAAAATCCTAGTACTCCAGCAGGGACAACAGGTGCGCTTCGGAGATAGGGATGCGGTTGTTGGACAGTTAATGGGAGGCGTGAATGCAACACATAATTAAATCATGGGTAAAATACTTTATAATCGTCGGGGTTTTCGGGCTTTGTATGAACCTGATTTATCTTGCCCTGCCCATATATATGATGGTCATCTACGACAAAGTGCTGTTCAGTTTCAGTACGGCCAGTCTTTCTACCCTGGCTGCCGGTATAATGATCAGCCTTGTCATAGTGGCCCTGATCGATTATTTTCGTGCCCGGGTGCTGGGACAGACCGGCAATAACCTGGCCCAGAGAATGATGCCTTATGTCTTTAAAAGCATGCAGGCGGATGCCGCAGGAATTAAGCGTTCAGGGTATACCCGGGGGCTTTTGGATCTTGAGCTGTTAAGGGATGCCTTTGCCAGGGGGCATATTTTAAATTTTCTGGATCTGCCCTGGGTGCTGGTCTATCTGGCAGTCCTTTATCTGATACATCCCCTGCTGGGCTTTGTGAGCATTGGCGGCGTTTTTTTGATTACCCTGTTTCAGCTCCTGCTCAAACGAATTGAAACAAAGCGTTATACCGTGGCCGATGTCACGTTTCATGCCGGAGCCGATTTTGCCGGCAACTGCCTGCGCCATGCCCAGTTGATTTCAGGGATGAGAATGTTTTCCGCCGCCATGGAACAATACAGGATCCGGTATGAAAAGACCCTGGCTGCAAGGTCGGAGGCGGATGCGTTTCACTCTGCCTTTGGCGCAGTTATCCGTCTGCTTCAGATGGCAGTGATGACGGCTGTGTTTACGGCCGGGGCTTTTGTGTTCTTTAGCCACGGAATTACCCAGGGGGGTATTTTTGCCGGTGTCATGATTATTGCACGGCTTTTTTATCCCTTTGAACGCAGCCTGCTGAATATGAAAACGGCTGTTGAAGCCGTGGCTGCATATAAGCGCCTCAAGCAATTTGTCAACACCCGGGAATCCAACCCCAAGCTCTCCCTGCCGGCCCCCGAGGGGCGGGTTTCGGCAGAAGCCGTGAGCCTCTCCCTTGATGCCAGAACGGTTTTATATAATATTTCCCTGGCCCTTGAGCCGGGAGAAACCCTTGGTGTTTTCGGGCCCAGTGCATCGGGAAAAACCTGTCTTTGCAAGGTGCTGCTCGGCATCTGGCCGCCGTTGACGGGAAAGGTCAGGCTGGATGGGGCGGAACTTTCCCACTGGCCGGAGGAGGAGCTGGGGCAATATCTTGGCTACATGCCCCAGACACCTGAGTTGTTCCCCGGAACTGTGGCGGAAAACATTTCACGGTTTGAGGTGATGGATTCTGAAAAAATCGTTAAAGCCGCCCAAAAGGCCGGGGTCCATGAGATGATTTTAAAGCTTCCCCAGGGGTATGAAACCCGGATTGATCAAACCGGCAAGAACCTTGCCGCAGGTCCGCGTCAACTGATTTCCCTGGCCAGGGCCCTCTACGGTGACCCAAAATTCGTGGTTCTGGATGAACCCCACACCCATTTAGATGACCTGGGGCTCAGGATGGTGCTTACCGCCCTTAAACATTTAAAGCAGGAAAATGTGACCACCGTTATGGTCTCGGACCGGCCCAATCTGATTGTGAACATGGACAAGCTTCTCATGATCAAGGAGGGGCAAACGGCCATGTACGGACCGGCTAAAGAGGTGTTAAATCAACTTGCCAACAATAAACAGTCCCAGCAGGCGGCAGGAGTATAGAAATGAAACAAGATCCGGTATTAAATACAAACCCTTCAAAGTATATCATTGCAGGTCTTTTGGTTATTGCCTTTTTTTTCGGCGGCCTTGTGATCTGGTCTGTTTATTTTCCCTTCCAGGGGGCAGTGATCGCCCCGGGCGTGGTAAATGTGTTCGGTGAAAGAAAGATGGTTCAGCACCTTGAAGGCGGGATCATCAACAAAATTTTTGTAAAAGAGGGGGACGAAGTTGCCCAGGGTGATGTGCTCATTGAGCTGAAAAGCTCCCAGGTCAGTTCCAATGTGGAACTGCTCCAGGGAAGGTTGTGGGCCAAGGAAGCCGAAGCAGCCAGACTTCGGGCCGAGGCGGGTATGAAACCGTCAATTTCCTGGCCCAAAGCCCTGGATGAGTTGAAGGACGACCCGGAAATTGCCCCGATCCTTTCCTCGGAACAGGATATTTTTGTCTCCAGGCGCTCCGATCTGCAGGGAAAAACAAAACTGTACCAGTCCCAGATCAGTCAGACAAAAAACAAGATTGAAGGCGCCAAAGAAGAGCTAAAAAGTGTGACGGAAATTATCCGGAATCTTGAAGAGGATTTAGCCGGCAAGCGCCCGTTGCTGGCGGAAAAATACATGGGAAAAACCGATATTCTGACGCTTGAAAGAAGCCTTTCCGAGTACCGTGGGCGAAAAGGTAAATTAAAGCAGGATATTGCCCAGTTTACCCAGATGATTGAGGAATATAAACTGCGTATTGCAGATATGGAGAACCAGTATACGGATGCGGCCGTTTCAAAGCTTGGCGAGGTGACCGATTTGATTTTTGACTTGAAAGACCAGATTACGCCGATGCTTGATGCCCAGCATCGGCTCGAGGTCCGGGCTCCGGTCAGCGGGGTCGTCCTTAACATACAGGTTCATTCCGAGGACAGCGGTGTGATCCAGCCCGGAATGCCTTTACTGGAAATAGTACCCAAGGATCTGAGTATGGTGATCAAGGCCCAGGTCCGGCCCCAGGATATTATCAGTGTTCAAAAGGGACAGCCGACCAAGGTGCAGCTGGCCGCATTCCAGAGAAAATCCACCCCCCCCATCAGGGGAAAGGTGACCTATGTCTCCCCGGATTTAATGAGCCAGCAGACCCCCCATGGGGAAACGTCCTATTATGAAGTCCATGTGCTGGTGGATGAAGAGGATTTAAAGGCCCATAACGCCTATCTGTCGCCCGGCATGCCCGCTGCCTGCTATATCACGACCGAAAGCCGGACAGTGATCAGCTATCTTTTAGATCCGTTGCTTGAAAATGTTGACAAAGCCATGCGTGAATAAGGGCCATAGGTTGTGTGATCATTAACAACTTTAATTTATATTTAGAACCACGAAGAGCACGAAGAACACGAAGGATGATTATACCCAATGCTTTCACTCTTCGCGGTTTTCGTGCTCTTCGTGGTAAAATAAAATAAGCAATAGGCCATGCCTAAAATAACCCACATTTTTAAGACCTATTTCCCCGAAACCAACGGGGGGCTTGAAGAGGCGATAAGACAGTACGGCAGCCATGCGGCAAAAAACGGGTTTGAGGTTGAGGTGGTCTCTGTGGGGTCCGGCAATTATACGGTGACCTTCCCTGACCATATCACAGCACGGTTTTACCGTAAAACCTTTGACCTGCTGTCCAACCCTTTCAGTATGGGTTTTGCCCGTTCCTTTAAACGGATCTGCAATTATACGGATATCCTGCATTTTCATTTTCCCTGGCCCACGGCAGAGCTTGTCGCCCTTTGCCACCGCATTGAAAAACCTGCCCTGGTGACCTTTCACTGTGATATCCACAAGGCCAGGACCTTAAAGCGGCTCTACCTGCCCTTTGTGGCCCGGTTTATGGGGAAGATGGATGCCGTCTGCATCTCCAGTAAAAGCCTTTTCAACACCACCCCCTATTTGGCGCAGTTCAAGGATAAAATTCATGAAGTCTCTTACTTTGTGAATAAAAATCGCTTTGCCGGACTTGGGGGGCCGGACCGGGAGGTTGAGGCCTTTGTCGGCAAATACAAAAATTACGCATTGTTTGCCGGGATGCTCAGGTGGTACAAGGGGCTTGATATCCTGCTGGATGCTGCAAAACAGATGACGCACCATGTTGTCATCGTGGGCAAAGGGGATCTTTTTGACCGGCTTAACGCCAGGATCCAAAACGAGAAGATCAGCAACGTTCATCTCATGGGGTTTCAAAGTGACGCCAATCTGAAATTTTTAATTGAAAACTGCGGCCTGGTGGTTCTGCCCTCGACCGCCCCGGCTGAAGCCTTCGGCCAGATCCTTTTGGAGGGGCTCTATTTTTCAAAACCCCTGGTCTCCACCGAACTGGGTACCGGTACAAGTATTGTGAACCGGCACAATCATACCGGCTTTGTGGTCCAGGCCGGATGCCATCTTTGCCTGGCCCGGGCCATGGATAAAATCCTGACCGATGAACATTGCGCCCAACGGTTTTCAAAAAATGCCTTTCACCACTACCTGGACAATTTTACCGCCAGGGCCCAGGGGGATAAATATCTTGGGATCTACAGGTCTTTACTTTGAGTGTTTTATTTTACCACGAAGAGCACGAAGGACACGAAGAATAAAACCTCCGGGTACAATCATCCTCCGTGTCCTTCGTGCTCTTCGTGGTGTAATTGGAAAAAAGACGCCGATGGCCAATCTCGGCCAGATATGACCAGAACCTGATTTGTCAACACGATTTTTATATACCCAAAAACAGGGGTGTTAAGAAAAAGGTAAAACATAAAAAAAGCACAACTGTCGCTTCTCTCAATTGATTTATATTTTTAATTTAAGTGATATTTCAGATGGATAATGCAGTATGGCATATATTTTGCTAATTCATTTAGCATTATGAAAATACATATTATACACACACTTATTTCGGCAATGGTTTTCTGGGGTGTTTACGGCCCTGCTGCAGCGCTGTCCGCTGAAGACGATCAATATTTTCTGGATAGGATCAATGAAATCAGAACCGCCCCTTACAATTACGCCATTGAGCATCTGGAATGTACCCCAGATTTTTTAAAAGCCAAGGGGATTAAGCCTGACACAACCTTTGCGCGCTATACGCTGGATGAGAGGTTAACCGCCATGGCTGAAGATGAAAGCCAATTGATGGCCGGTGAAGAGATCACAGTATCCGAGGCCCCCCCTTATTATCGTTTAACCGCATCCACAGGCGGCGTGGTCTCGTTTTTTAATTTTATGTCCCGGGAGGAAGCCTTTATAATCGTCATAAATTATCTTTTCAAAAAAGAACTTGATAACGAGTCGTTTGATCATATTTTGTCCAAAGACTATTCCTCTGCCGGTATTGCCATATCAGCCGGAAAGGTGGGATCGGGAAATGCGTGGTTTGTTGCTATTTGCCTTCGCTCTGCCGAGCTGGTATCTGAAATTCAGATGTTGAACCTTATCAACGATGTACGGTCTAATCCGAATAATATATGGACGTATGAATATAATGGTACCAAAATGAATCAGGCAGACGTATTCAGTCTTAATTCCGGCATCTGTGATCTGTTTGCCGGCAAGTATGAGCCGCTTTTCTTTAATGCCGACTTGAGCGTATCAGCATCGCAGGCAGAGACGGACCCTGAAACGGGTAACTGTCATGGTTATGAAGGTGAAGTTGTTCGCTCTGAGGTGGCGATTCGCTCTGAAGAAGAATGGAGCCAGCCTGTGGAATTTCTTTTTTTCTCTTTGCTGTTTCAAGAACTTGCCAGTTGGCCCCAGGGTCTCGTTGTTTTTTCAAACGGTATTCAGGATGTTGGCTCCAGCAGCACTTTTCAGCCCGGTGATGGTGATGGTGAAATCGGGTTCTCAATTTTGTCCTTTGTCGTGGGTAAGAGTAACCTGAATGCTGGCAACAACGAAAGTGCAGGCAGTGAGGATGCGACAACTGTAAGGATATATGGTCTCCTTTTTTCGGATATTGACGGAAAGGGCCTTTACGCTCCGGGATATGAGCTTATTAAACAAACTGTAAAGGTTTATGATGATGAGATGCAAGAGCAAGAAATCCAAAGTGCTGTTACCGACAATGCCGGGCATTTTTTCATGGAACTGCCCGCTAATCAGCAGTATTATTTTACAGCAACAATAGACGGGGTTCCGGTCAGCTGGGAAGGCAATGATGGGAATTATCTTATCACTACCGATCAATTTGTTAAATTGACTCACACGCCCACGCCCGATGTGCCCTAAACTCACCACGAAGATCACGAAGGGCACGAAGAATGGAAAAGAATGGAATTTGATGAATTATCTAATCGCGTTATCGGTTACGCCATTGAGGTTCATCGGGAGCTTGGCCCGGGCTTACTTGAGTCTACCTATGAACAATGCCTTGCGCATGAATTAAGTAGAGATAACATATCCTTCAAACTGCAACACCCTCTTCCTGTAATTTATAAAAGTGTCCGCATTGATTGTGGATATCGGGTTGATTTGTTGGTAGAAGACAAGTTTATCCTTGAATTGAAAAGCGTTGAACAACTAAACAAAATCCATGCGGCTCAACTGTTGACATATATGAAATTAGCCCGTATCAAAACAGGCTTGTTAATTAATTTTAATACCCAAATGTTAAAGCACAGCATCAAGAGATTCGTTCTATAATTTCTTCGTGCCCTTCGTGTCCTTCGTGGTAAAAAAAATATCTAAACCCTACGGAAAAAACAGATAACGGACGTCCATTGCACATGGCCGTTATTAAGAATAATATGATGACGGGTTCTGTGGACATCGCCGTTCAGGTGGATCATGATGGGATCAATCAGGTACTCCAGCGGGGGCAGGCGGTAATTCATGGCCTCCACCGGTTTAAGCCGGGGGCTTGCATGGAGAATGTATTTTTCAAACAGCGCCTTTGTGAAAAATTCAGGGTGATCACTGCAGTCCGGGGTGATGATGAATTCCGTGGCAACGGCCACAATACCGTTTTTTTTTGTCACCCGCGCCATCTCCGTCATGGCCTGCTTTGCCCTGGCATGCCCGCCAAAGTGTTCAATGGATGACAGGGACCACACAAAATCAAAGTGTTCATCCTTAAATTGAAGATCCGTGCCGTCCATATTGATCAACCTGAGCCTGGATTTTTCATAGGACCGGGGGCAGAACGCATCTGCGTCCTCAAGAACGGCGGCATCAGCCTCGTTTCCGCCTACGGCATTGTTGGTCCAGTCGTCATTGCCGTAAAGATCCGTGCCCACCACCTCCCGGATATGGTCGGTCAGATAATAGAGTACCGGCTCATGGCCGGCACCCACGCCAAGGGCTTTGGCTTTTTTGTCAATGGCCCCAAGGGTGTGCAGGCCCCAGAGGCACTGGGTCCATTCCCAGCCCTTTCGATAGGCATACGCCTTGGTATCACTGAAGCAGTGTTTATCCACGGCATAGGACTCAAGCTCCCGGTGGATCTTCATCCACGCCGGATTGTCCCATTTGTCCGGGTTTGTCAGTTCATTGAGCCTGTCAAGGGATGCGGTCCCCTTTATCTTTTTTAAAATGGAATAAAATTTAGCGAACATGATGAAAAACGTCATCCCCGAAAATATTGGTTCATGATTGCTTTGTTTGTCAATAACAGCAAAGCAGATAAAACTCAAGCCCCGGCCACTTTTGTCGGCAATCCTGGGTTCTCACACAAAGACACCAAGACACAAAGGGTCATAAAACCAAATAAAAGCGTTGTGTCTTTGTGTGCGTTTTTCAAGTAAGCCGATTATCAGGTATAGGCTAAATTAAACCATATCTGTGTACATATGACCAAAAATTTTAATTTATGCGCAAACGCCATAGGTCAATTTCATTGTTTTTTTTAAAATTATTAAATTCGATGAAGGTATGCAGGGCAGCGCGGCTAAAGCATCATACGGGAAATTCGCCGCAGGTTCGATCGAAAATAGTTGACGATGGTATCTTATTTGCTTATACTTCTTTCGTATTATTATTTCGGGCAGTGTTAGTACCACTTTTCCGGTGGCACAATGTCAATTATTTAAATTAGGAGAAAAAGAATGGCAGTAACAAGAGAGCAGGTTGCACAAATATATGTGGCTACATTTAACAGAGCCCCACTTGACGCGGGTCTTGACTATTGGGCAGGAAGTGGCTTTACCATTGAACAGATTGCCACCAGTTTTTTTGATCAGCCTGAAGCCCAGGCCATCTATACGGATGACGGGGAACCGATCTCCAGTGAGGAATTTGTTACCAGAATTTTTGACAACCTTTTTAACCGCGAGCCGGCTGAAGCCGGTCTTGAATACTGGTCCACAGCCCTGGATGAGGGTACTGTATCCCAGGCTGAAATGATTCTGGCCGTAGCGAACGGCGCAACAGGTGTCGATGCTGCGATATTGGCCAATAAGACAAAAGTCGGTCTCTATTACGCGGACCAGGGTGGAGAAGAGACTACTTACTACCTTATCGACATAGACGAGACGGATGAGAGTGTAGAAGCTGCTAAAGATGAAATTGATCACATATTGGATCCTGACGTTGAAAAATCCTTTACCGCAGGCACGGATGACATTACCGGCGGCGCAGGCGATGATACCTTTGAAGCCCCCATCGTCCAGAACCCCTGGGCCGGCGGCGTGTCAAACTCCCTCTCCACTGCTGACAGTCTCGACGGTGGTGCCGGCACCGATTCTCTTTATGCGGAACTGGTTCCTGAATACTACGGTGTGACCGGTGATAACACGATGGATATTCAGCCGCATATTCAGAATGTTGAAGATATCCAGTTTGAATCCATGGATGTCCTGGACGGCCACACGACTATTACGGTCGATGCCAAAAACATCACCGATGTCGACCACATCGGTTCTGCCTACTCAGACGGCGATCTGGTTATCGAAAACCTGACCACCCTGACATCCGATGGCGTTGCCCGGAATACCGATACCATCACCGTTACCATGGATCACACCGACAACTTCAATCACGATGGTGACGCTTCTGACCTGAAAGTGCTTTTTGACGAAGACTACCTGCTTTCCGGACAGAGTGTCCAGTCCGCGGCCATTTACTACCTGCTGGACCAGGATGCCGATATGAACAATACCGACGTTGATGGTGACGGTACTGTGGATCTGCTGGCCTACATTAACACAAACGGGTTGCGTTTTACGATTGACGGCGGTGAAGAACTGGTTCTTGAGTTTGACCAGGACTTGCTGACCACTGCGGACATGTCCCAACGCGTTCTCAATCACGATGATTTTGTTGCTGCCCTGCAGGGTTCGCTCCAGGCTTTGATCGCTTCAGGCGACGTCCCGGCCGACACGACTCTCACCGTAGATTACACCACCACCAGGACCACTTTCCTGGATGACGGCAGTGTTTCCTCTCTGATTCCGGCCATCGTTCTTGCGTCCCAGAGCACTGCAGGCCTTGAGTCTGTCGGATTCCTTTGGGTAGAAGACCTGTCTGGCGATTTTAACGTTTACGGGCGTCTGGATGATGAGGAAGGCGTTGATGAAAACCCCGTTGCCATCAACGTTGAGCTGGACAAGGTTGGCCGTGATAATGACGGCGGCGATCTGATGATCGGTGGTAAGCACGATGAAGCAATTCCCGATTTCTATGTGAAAGTTCTGGGAACCGAAGACAGACCGAGCAACCTTGGTACCATTACCACCAATGCACAAACAACTGACGATGAAGAATTGGGCGGGGAATATGGTCTGGAAAACGTATACATCTCGACCCATGAAGACTATGTGGCCGGGGAATCCTACGCCAGCCTGACAATACGCAATGGTTTCGACGGTCAGTGGTCCGTGGACCTGGTGGACGCAGATGACTTCCTGGGTGATCTGATCCTGGGTACCGGAACCGCGGTCAATGATCTGATCGTCCTCGAAGCCAGAGGCGGTGGTGACGTTACCTTTATGGGTCTGGTTGATGGTACGACAGCTGGCATTGACGATGTATTGGCCAATGACGACCGTGCCTACAGCTACACCACCGGCAGTGGCAACGACACCTTTGTCGTGACTTTGGACGGTGATGCGGTTGACGCTGCCGGCGTAGGCCCGGAAAGCTTTGCCATCATCACCGGCGGCGGGGATGATACCGTTGACATTATCAGTGTGGACGGCGTATCCCAGCGGACCATGTTCATTCTCGACAACCTCTCCATTGAGACGGGTGACGGTGCAGACCGCGTCACCATCAACGGCTATGAGCGTTTCGATATCCAAACCGGAGCGGGTGATGATTATGTTGAAATCACCTCTGTTGATCCGGCTGACGGTTCTACCGACGTATGGACTTTCGGTGCCACCACCGGCGTACAGCCCTTTGTTGACCGCGTTCTCTATAAATCAGAACTGACGGTTACCTTTGCCGGGTTTGAAAGCACTGTTACGGTTGACACCGACGCAGCAGGCAACTTTGTAGCCGATCAGGTAATCATCAACGCAGCCATCATTGAAGCCATTGAACAAAGCACGGTTCTCAGCGAATTGCTGGATTATAACCTGGGCTCAAGTGATCAGTTCCTGGTCATCACTTCCGACTTTGACGGCGCCAACGAACTGGCCGTGGACCTGTTCCAGCCGACTCTGGTGGCTGCTGATGCCGTGGCTGGTGAAGTTGTCCTTTCCAGTGGCGACCTGACTGCCATCCGCAGGGGCATTATCAACACCACCGTTCTGACCTCCGCTGATTTGGAAAATGAGGCTGAAGTTATTGCTGAATTCAACGACGGCACTACTGCCAACCTGGGTGATGGTTCCCTGAGCCAGACCGGTAATGACATCAGTACCGATCAGTTTGACTACCAGTTCCTGGCTGCGAATGCCGACGCAACAGCCAATGCCACCATTGAACAAAATTATTCGGTTATCAATACCTCAACCGGTAACGACATCGTTGTGCTCCACTCCAACGAAGCTTCTGCCAACACCCTGGTATTTGATTCCGAATTCAACTATCTGACGGTTGTCAACTTCTTCGATGACGCAGCTCGCACCGTGACCGGTAACCATATCCTCGACTTTACCTATTACCTGGACAACCAGCAGGATCCGTCGGATGCCCCTGCAGGCAATGCCCAGTCTGTGGTTGATATTGGGATTACCTACGATGGTCCGGAAACTGCTGCTGCCGGTGATGACCTGGTCGGCAATGAATTCACCATTGTCAAGCCTACGTTTGATGATGACGATACCTTTAATGGCCTGACCGCATCCAATTTCCTGGCTGCCATCAACGATGATGACGGAACCGCAGATTATGCCGACATTGACAACGATACGCTTGATGCCGCTGATTCTCCCTTTGGCGATAACTTTGTCGGTACCGTACAGGATCACATTGTTTTCGTTGAAAATAATGACAACCGTGGTGAATACAAAGTCTTCTATCTGACTTCCGAGCTTGATGCCGATGGTAATGTCGACAATGCCGACGGAGACTTTGAGACCGCAACACTGCTCGGAACCATCGACTTCGGCGCCGAAATTACCGGCGATCCGATCAGCATGGCCAATCTATTGGGCAGTGACGACCCGACCGGCGACGGTACGACCAGCTGGTATGAATACTACATGAATGATGTTCTTTTGGGTGAAGGTTCCCCTACAGATCCTACAGATCCTACAGATCCTACAGATCCTACAGATCCTACAGATCCTACAGATCCTACAGATCCTACTAATGAAACCGTATCTGTTAATGCTACGACAGCAACAGACGGAGCACTTGATGCCGATGGTGCCGATGTCACTTTTGAGATTGCCGGATTTGCAACCTACACCCAGGAAATCATCAATTTTAAACCCGGTGATGTTCTGGACTTCCCTGCAGACAATACACCAACCGTTATTAACTCTAGTTTTACCGATGGAATCGTAGATGTCCAGTATGCCTTCGGCGGATTCGTGACTACTGTCGAACTGACCGGATTAGATGCTGCTCTCGATCAGACATTACTAGGTGTTCAAAGCTTTGAAGATGTATTTGGCGCAGGCACGATTGTCTAATCATTTAAGCTAAGCAATAATTGGGCCCGAGCGTGGTATATTTTTGTATGCCTCGCTCGGTCTTAATAAGAATTAAATTCAAATATAATTTAGGAGAAAAAAATGGCCAATGTATTTCTCAACGCAGACGAAACTGGTGTTAAAATCGCTAATGATGGTGACTTGGTTTTCGGCAAATCCGGTGATGAAAGCGTAAATATTCTCGCGGGTGTTACTGGCGTTGTGCTTGATCAGAATATTGAAGGTGTTACGCTTGATGGCAACAAAGCAGATTACACTTTCGAACAGGCTGGTAACCAGTTGCTGATTAAATCCGGCGGCGCAACTGTGGCTACCGTTCCTATTCAGGTCGATGCTGACGGCACCCAGCTGACTTTTGATGATGGTACTTTTAATGCTGTTTTTAATTCCGGCGTGATTGAAGTTGGAAGCGATCCTGTTGATCCTACTGATCCTACTGATCCCACCGATCCCACCGACGGGGAAACCTTTACCCTGACGACTGGTGCCGATAACGGTGAAGATTTCGTTGGTACTACAGGAGATGATTCTTATGTAGCCTCTCTTGGTACCTTGAATGCAAATGATTCTCTGGACGGGGGTGATGGCGATGACACTCTGGATGCAGAGCTGACAGGTAATTTAAACAACACGATTACTGTTGCTAATATCGAAGATATCAGCTTCGAAGTACTTGCTGGTTTGACTACAGTAGATACAACCAACTATTCAGGTGTTGACTCTTATACCTCAGACGGTGTCGGTGCTTTAACACTTAACAACCTGAATGGCAGCAGTGCTGCACTTGTAAAAGATGGGAATTCAAGTGCGTTAACAGCCAACTATGCTGCAGGCACAGTTGCGGGTGGTAATGATACCCAAAACATTGAGTTACAAGACTCCACGGGTGGCCTTATTACACTGGGCGCTGGTGTTGAAGCTGTTGTAGTGACTTCTGAAACAGGTGATACAAGTACTGCTCAGCTTGCAGCACCAGGCGCTTTAATGTTGACTGTTAATGGTGGTGGTACCGTTACCCTTGGTAATACTGCCAATCCGATTAGTAATACAATAACAACAATTGATGCACGTGATACAGCGGCTGTAACACTAACCGCTGCAGGTGCTGCAACAGCTTCTTATCTGACAGGTGGTGGGAATGACTCTTTAACTCTTAATGTTGATATCGGCGCTGCTGCAAGTAATTTAATTTCAATGGGTGGTGGAGATGATACAGTTAAGTTAACTGCAGCACAAACAGCGGTTAACCCTGCAACAATCGTTGGTGTTGAAAACGTTGCCTTCACTAATGTCGCGCCAGGCGCTCTCGACCTTGCCAACTCTTCCGGCGATATTGCATTCGACATTCAAAACGGTGGTGGTTTAACCCTAAATAATGTCCAGTCAGGTATTTCACTCGGTGCTTCAACTGCAGGAGGAGTTGCCGATCTTGAAGTGAATTACCGTACAAATGTTATGGGCGAAGAACTTACTATTGACTTAGGCCGTGCCATGACAGGTACTGCTGGTACCACGAATGGCGGTGACTTAGAAGTTACCAATTTGAATAGCTTGGTATTGAATTTCAATGCTTCAGCTGCTAGTAATCTGAATACTGGTGGTATTTTGGTTGATGCAACCGCTGCAGGTACTGATGTCACTGAAATATTCACCGTTAATAACAATGGTACGGGTGCCGTCACTCTTGGTTTGATTGCCGATGCTGCTGCGGGTGGAACAACAGATATTACAGATGTCGTACTTAATGCAGCGACCGGGGCCATTATTGATGGCGGTATTGCCAATGCACAAGACCTGACTAATGTCTCTATGACAGCTGGTGACGGTGCAATTACTACTGCAGCATATGGTGTAGGAGCTGGTGCTTCAACTAAACTTGACAGCGTGACCTTGACTGCAACTGGGGCTGCCATTGATGATGCTGGTGTTGTTGCTGTAGTAGAATTCACTACGGCCAATGTTGCCGGGGTATCGACCATTGAGCTGAATGCGGCAGGTGGGGCTATTGGTGCAACAAGTGCAATTGATTTTGTCAATACAGTAGGCGGTTTTGATGATGTAACGATTACTGGTGCAAAAGCTGTAACTGCCAACATCACTGCTGGGGGTACTGGAACAGTTGATACTGTTACGTCTACGAACACTAACTCTGTAACCTTGACCATCGCCGATGCCGGTCTTGCAGCAGGTGAAACTGGAACGACTGTCAAACTGGGCAATGCCTCAGTTGGTAACGCAAACACACTTGTTACCGGTTCTGGTAATGATACCATCACCGATGGTACAGGCACTGATAACATTACAGCGGGTGCTGGTGGAGATGCCATCGCTATAAGTGGTGGTAATGATGCAATCACTCAGGGCGCTGCTGGTGCTGGTGCTGCTGGTGATGGTATGGTTGGTCTGTTCAATGATACTGATGGCAGTACGACTGTTACTGACGGGGATACCTTAACATTTGTAAACGATGTTGATACAATCACCGGATTCACTGTATCTAATGGCGGGGCCGTGACAGATACCCTGACTATTGCGAGTGTTGGTGGAGCAATTACTGGTGGAGGCGGAGCGCTTGACGCTGGTTTTGCAGCCGCCGGTACTGGTGCGATTGCAGATGATACATACGCTCTTGTACGGGGTGATTATGCCAATGGCGTATTTACTGTTAACGCAGCAACAGGTGCTGACCAAGCCGTCATCTATGATGGTGATGCTGCTGTTGGTACAATTTCATCTGAAACCATTATCCTGATGGGCATTGGCGGTACTGGTTTGACAGTGACTAGTGACCTGCTCTTCACGTAATTCTGCTCCAAGAGACATCTCTCGCTACTCCCACGTAGCTTGAGGAATCCGAGCAAAACAGGATGGCCGAGTAGCTCAGTCGCCTGTTTCCCTCAAACACCCAGTCTGGTTGTTAAACACCCAGGTCTGATCGGAAAGTGGAAGAAATAAAAGGACCCTCGATTCTTCGGAGTCGGGGGTTCTTTTTTGCAGAGTCAATGCAATTAAGAATTCCGGGACGGATGAGAATTCCGGGCACAATTCCGGGTAGAGTAGAGCACTGATTCGGCCGGTTTCTTTGAATTCCGGGGACATGAATTCCGTAATCGGGGTCAGGCTTGACATTTTGACATTTTCTGGAATTTACAAAAAGTTATGATTCGGGGTCGGACCGAGCTAAGTATTTATATTACTTATAAAAAACCATGGGTACGGTCCAAATATGGCCTTAAACAACCTTTTTTGACCCCAAAAATGGACCTTTAAGAAAAAAGCTCTCCTGCTTGGAAAGGGGTCAGGCTTGACATTTTGACATTTTCTGGAATTTACACATAAAATAGGGGACAGACCAGGAATTCCAGGGACATCTATGATAAGTTTTGTCAAGGGGAAAATATAGGGATTTCACATTGGGGTCGGGCCGTACTAACATGCTGTAATAACAGTAGATATGGTATAAAAATGCCTAAAAAAGAGGCTTAAAGTGCCTATTTTGACCCTAAAATTGCCGGTTTAAGAAAGGCCCTCATCACTTCGGTGGTGGTGGCTTTTTCGTTTCTGCACCTTCCAAATCGATCTCCAAAGACATGAGCCAGTTTCATATTTATTCGTCCTGTCTGAAATTATTGACAAATCTTGAATTCGGGGTAGAGTAGAGCACTGATTCAGCCGGTTTCTTCAGCCCTTTCTATATTCGAGACGCCTTGCCGCACGCGGCTACTACGTGTTCCAAAGGCCTTGCATCCTCAGTGCTCCCTCATCAAACCGTGCATACGGTTCTCCCGTACACGGCTTTCCGATGTTCTTCATCGTAAGGCTTGCGCTTTTTTTTTCTGCTTGGCCTTACAATAGAGCTTCCTCTGTAGCGTCCTGATTCTAATTGGAGTTAATAGCATAATGCAATCTCCTAATCCTCCGCTCGTTGGTTGCTTGAACAAAGTAGGGTCCCTTTCCTCGGCCTGGGTTATGTTGTCCCTTAGCCTCAAACGGTACTATGAACCCCTCCGACTCCCAATATAGCCCGATGGAATTTCGGATATCCTTATATCCATCAGTTGCCGGCCTTGTGCCTTCACCATATTGGGTCTCCCGCACTGCACTGCAATTCTTCCGACACATGCCATCCCTGCTACCCCGGAAGATCACCTGAAAGGATTTCCGTTTTCTACTCCCAAGCACTACGGCCTTCCCTTGATGTCCAAAAGGTCGGCATCTTCAATTAGTTGACGAGGCTACATATAGGTTCACTTTCGTTACGGCCTGCATCTTTGCCCATAAGAAACTTACAACCCCTGGTTACCCAGACGCTGCTTCCCGGTGCTAAGAAGGCGTACGGATAATTCCTCCTTCAGGACTTTAACCTGTTAGAACTACAGTTGTTACGGCATACGGACACCTTACTTAATTTGACGATTCGGGGTCGGGCCATGCTAACCACTTGAAATAAAATTAAATTTGATTTAAAATACCCTCCATATCATGACTATAATCGATTTTTTAGGGTCAAAAACACTGATTTAGAAGGCAAGCTTTGACCAGAGCAAAACGACATTATCTCCCAGGTCAGATTTGGCATATCACCCATCGATGCCATAAACGGGAATTTTTGCTGAAATTTTCAAAAGACCGTCATAGATGGACTCAATGGCTTTTTGAAGCCAAGCTCAGCTTGACAAGAATTGATAATCCAATTAGTTTTAAATTTTGGATAATTTGTTTTTAGGAGTGTTCATGCCAACTATTAGTATTTTTTATGGGATTATTATTCAGATGTTTTGGCAAGAACACCCACCTCCACACTTTCATGCTTTGTATGCTGAGTATGAAGCTTTGATAAATATTCATACTTTGGAGGTTGAGAAAGGTTTTTTACCAAAACGTGCGATGGTTTTGGTTCTTGAATGGGCTATTGAACATCGTGCAGAATTAATGGAGGCATGGAATCAATGTGCGCAAATGCAATCACCGCAAAAAATCGAACCTCTTTCGTAGAGCCACCTATAACTCCATGTATGCCTTGGCGGATACAGCAGTTGAAAGTACTGCCTGATTATCGGCTTTTTGTCCGTTTCCTTGACGGAGTGGAAGGATACGTCAATATGAAACAATTTTTGTTTTCGGATCGTGCAGGTATTTTTGCTAAATTACGTGACCTTGAAACATTTTCCCGTGCAACTCTTGTATATGGTGCCGTCACTTGGCCAGAGGAGCTTGATCTTGCACCTGATGCCATGTATGAGCAGATAAAAGCCTCTGGACAATGGAATCTGGATGGATAGAATTCGGGGGGACACCTTATGTAATTGGCGTTCAGGAATTCGGGGTAGAGTAGAGCACTGATTCAGCCGGTTTCTTCAGCCCTTTCTATATTCGAGACGCCTTGCCGCACGCGGCTACTACGTGTTCCAAAGGCCTTGCATCCTCAGTGCTCCCTCATCAAACCGTGCATACGGTTCTCCCGTACACGGCTTTCCGATGTTCTTCATCGTAAGGCTTGCGCTTTTTTTTTCTGCTTGGCCTTACAATAGAGCTTCCTCTGTAGCGTCCTGATTCTAATTGGAGTTAATAGCATAATGCAATCTCCTAATCCTCCGCTCGTTGGTTGCTTGAACAAAGTAGGGTCCCTTTCCTCAGGAATTCCGGGGACACCATACATAAAAGGTCACCCATTAAAGGTCGGGTTTTCGATTCGGGGTCGGGCCGTAACTTCTCAATAAGTCCGGGTAAAAAGACAAAGGTCAGCCAAATTCAATTGCAGTTAAACAGACAAATTGAGAGCTTTGTTGATGATGAGATCACTAAGATAAGGAATTTCATTCAAGCCGGATAATCGATCTTCAAGATAATCCCAAAACGAGACATTGAGCTTGCGACATGTTTTTTTCAAACTTGTGAACGTATCCCGGCATCTTCGACCCAGGTCATTTCTAGTTGAACCGCTGACTTTTCGACGCTTGACATAATCTCGTATATCATTTTCACTGGTATTATTGTGAAGAGGGATATGCGGAAAATCCAAAACTCTGAGCAATTCAGGTTTATTTCGATAAATCCGCTTCAAAGCATTGTTCAAGGAAGCAAAACAGGTCTTTTGAGTGAAAATTTTATCGAATTTGGCCTCAATATCGGCTTTTTTCTGGTCATCCGGCTGCTCTTTGAAATTTTTGAGGGAAGCATATAAGTCCCAGATGTCGGACCTGATGGATTTTACAGCCTCTTTCTGCTTATCCGTAAGACCGATCAATTTATTGATGAAACGTTCTGCATGAATCCAGCACAGCGCGTGAATTAGAACATTGAATTGTCCGGCATCATCACTGACGATAACCATGTCTGTGTTGAAACCGTGTTCAATTAAACTTCCGACTAGCGCACCTTCAGTGATAATCTTGATATGCAGCGGCTTTTCAATGCCAAGTAATTTGACGAATTCATCCCACGCAATATCATCCTCGCATACCGTCAAAAGTTTGCTGGTGACAAGCGTGAGAGAATCTTGTGGCAATCCTTGAGAGATCATACCTTGAGAGATCATATATGATAAAGCGCTTGCATTGATGATATAATCTGTGCGGCCGGCCTGCAAAAGCTTCAGGAAATTGATTCTGCTTTTGCTGTCGGTACTATGAAAAGTGGCAAAAAATTCATTTCCGATATGGGTGCAGTAGCCGTTTTGACCTTCGTGTCGGGCAGTCGTGTCATCTACATTGATATGCGTAGAGACTGACAGGCCTATATCAAGGATGGCATCTTTCTCATCATGAAAGGC
>NZ_CM001488.1:1587702-1675202 GCF_000233695.2 Desulfobacter postgatei 2ac9
GTTACGGCCTGCATCTTTGCCCATAAGAAACTTACAACCTCTGGTTACCCAGACGCTGCTTCCCGGTGCTAAGAAGGCGTACGGACAATTCCTCCTTCAGGACTTTAACCTGTTAGAACTACAGTTGTTACGGCATACGGACACCTTATGTAATTGGCGTTCGATGGGGTAGATTAGAGGGAAGAATGGTGTCAAACCTTGAGTATTACCCTTAATTTACCCGATTCGGGTCTGCCCTGTGCGATTCGGGGTCTGGACATGCTAACCAATTGAAATAAAATTAAATTGGATTTAATATCCCCTCCATATCCTATCTATAATTGATTTTTTAGGGTCAAAAATACTGATATAGAAGACAAGGAGATAGGGGGCAGAGTAACAATTATTACACCTTGACTCTCCCTATGAAACTGTCTAAAATTTGTTCCATGAACAATGAAAACACCAGCAGCATGAACGATGTGAGCAATCCCCATGACAAGCTCTTCCGGGAGACATGGAGCAACCTTGAAAATGCCAGGAGTTTTCTGCACCACTACCTGCCGCACGATGTATTGTGCCTGATGGATCTTGACACCCTTGAAATCAGCAAGGACAGCTTTGTGGAAAAGGAGCTGTCGGATTACTATTCAGATATGCTTTACAAGGTGATGTTGTCGGGAAAGCCCGGTTTTGTGCATGTTCTGTTTGAGCATAAGAGCTATTATGATAAGCACGTGCATCTCCAGATCCTGGAATACATGGTGAAGATATGGCGCCTTTTTATAAAACAGCAGAAGAAGAAAAAAGAAGCGTTGCCCATTGTGATCCCGCTTTTGATCTGCCATGGAAAGAGGTCCTGGCCTGAAGATAAAGTCCGGTTATCTTCGTTTTTGTCAGGTCCTGTGGATGAGCTGTCAGGCTATATTCCTGATTTTTGGCTTTCAGCTCCATGATCTGACCCGTTTCACAGATAAAGATATAAAAGGAACGGTCATGGCAAGGGTGGTTTTGTTGCTTTTCAAGCATGTGTTTGACCCGGATTTGCAGAAAAATTGCCGGCCATATTGTCGCTCATGAAGAGCTTGATGGAAAAGGAGACCGGGCTTCAATATCTTGAAACAGTGCTGAGGTATCTGTTTAATACAATGGATGACATATCCGCTGAAGCAATCAGGGAAGTTGCCGAGCAGGCGCTTTCCGCAAAGGAAGGAGAGTATATCATGACACTTGCCGAAAGACTTCGTAAAGAAGGGGAAATCAGAGGGGAAATCAGGGGGGAACTCAGGGGGGAACTCAGGGGTAAGCTTGAAGGCAAACTTGAAGGGTTGACGGATGCCATTGAACTGGGGATGATCCTTAAATTCCCGGATCAGGTTGACCAGGTAATGGCAGAGGTAAAAAAAATCAAGGATCTTGATACCCTCATAAAAATTAAGGAAGCCATTAAAACGGCAAAGGATGTTTCTGAAATCTTATAGGGAATTCAGGGTAGAGTAGAGTACTGATTCGGCCGGTTTCTTCAGCCCTTTTTATATTCGAGACGCCTTGCCGCACGCGGCTACTACGTGTTCCAAAGGCCTTGCATCCTCAGTACTCCCTCATCAAACCGTGCATACGGTTTTCCCGTACACGGCTTTCCGATGTTCTTCATCGTAAGGCTTGCGCTCTTTGACTGCTTGGCTTGGCCTTACAATAAAGCTTCCTCTGAAGCGTACTGATCCTATCCGGAGTTAGTAGCATATTGCAATCTCCTGATCCTCCGCTCGTTAGTTACGTGAACAAAGTAGGGTCCCTTTCCTTGGCCGGGGTTATGTTGTCCCTCAGCCTCAATCGGTACTATGAACCCCTCCGACTCCCAATACAGCCCCATGGAATTTCGGATATCCTTATATCCATCAGTTAACGGCCCTTCACCGTAACCGCATTGGGTCTCCCGCACTGCACTGCAATTCTTCCGACACATGCCATCCCTGCTACCCCGGAAGATCACCTGAAAGGATTTGCGTTTTCTACTCCCAGGCACTACGGCCTTCCCTTGATGTCCAAAAGGTCGGCATCTTCAATTAGTTGACGAGGCTACATATAGGTTCACTTTCGTTACGGCCTGCATCTTTGCCCATAAGAAACTTACAACCCCTGGTTACCCAGACGCTGCTTCCCGGTGCTAAGAAGGCGTACGGATAATTCCTCCTTCAGGACTTTAACCTGTTAGAACTACAGTTGTTACGGCATACGAACACCATACTTAATTGCCGTTCGGTGGCGTACATTATAAAGCCAGAAAATATTTGGAGGTTATTCGTGAAGTGCCGCGTATTGCTTTGCAGTCGGTAAAACTCGGGGCAGGGCGCGAGCCCGGGGTTTGGTGGCTTCCCATCCCAGGCAGGCCAACCAGATAGTGCGCGGAATGGCTTTGTGCGCTGTGCGGTAATAGCTGACCATTCGACGGCTGATTCCCAGGGCTTCAGCCGCGGTGGAGAGCGACAGATCGTTTCGGTATATCCACTCATTGAACATCTCGTGGCTCACCGCGCCGGCTTGTTCTTTGGCCCAGGCGTAAACGTTATCGGCGCCAAACTCTTCGTCGAACCATTCGACGCTGTTGCCCCATTCACCAATGTGGACACGGATGAATACCTCGGGGTCGAGGATGGGCTGGAGATCGGTATGTTTGCTCAGGATGGATTCGACATCGACATCCAGGACTTCACCAGTACTCCAGGTGGTACGCAGGCGGTAAGCCGTTAGAGCCTCAACAGCCTGCAATTTAGGAAAAAAATACTCATTCATGGGTTACACCTCCGCCATTCGTCGAGCAAGTACGCTTGTTTTACGGAAATCCAGGCCAACGTTGGCTGGATTTCCCGTTCAGCTATCCGGCCTTTGATTTCCAATGTTTGGATATCGACCATGCAATCTCGCCCATCATGCAATTTTACATGGACATGGGGTGGGGGATGGTCGTTTCGGTACATCACTACCCGACAATTATCGAATCGTTTCAGGCTCGGCATAATTCAATATAGAGCAACTGTTGCTCTACTTCAAGAAAAAAAGTAAAGGAATTCCAGAGACACCTTATGTAATTGTCGTTCGGTGGGGTACATTAGAGGGAAGAATGGTGTCAAACCTTGATTATTACCCTTAATTTACCCGATTCGGTTCTGCCCTCTGCGATTCGGGGTCTGTACATGCTCTTTGATTCGGGGTCGGACCGAGATAAGTATTGATATTACTCATAAAAAAACATGGGAATGGTCCAAATATGGCCTAACAACCCTTTTTGACCCCAAAAATGCGGTACTCACCCGGTAATACTTTGAAAAAGAAAAAATGCCAATTATCCTATCAGTTTGGATATATATACCGAATTGATTGGAGGATTGAGCCATGCGAAAACCCAAGGAGTGGGGCCAGCCATGCCCAAACCCGGACTGTTCCCATTATCGGCTGATGAACCGAGGTAACATTAGCGCCATTTCGACCTATATGATCCAGAGCGGAAAACGACGTATCTTTTATTGCAACAAATGTGATCACTGCTTTGCTGAGACACGTGATACCGTCTTCTTTGACCTGCGGACCCCGGAAGACAAGGTGATGATGGCCCTGAAGATGCTCCTGGTCAAAGTCGGGTTGACGGACATTGGCTTTGTCTTGGGCGTCAATGAAGAAACGGTTTTGATGTGGCTTGATCGTGCTGCGCAAAAAGCTCATGAGATTAACACGCACCTGCTCAGAGACTTGCCGGTCACCGAAGTGCAACTTGATGAAATGTGGAGCTTTATCAAGCGTAAGCATGCACAGCAGGCCGAGGCGGATGGGGGAAAGCAGCGACCTGAACGAGGACGGGCGGCAGTGGGTATGGATCAGCTTTGCTCCGGAGTTTCGCCTCATCCTGGCGACGTTTGTCGGCCCGAGAACGTTTGAGAGTGCCTTGCAACTAATATTGATGACGGCAGCCGTGGTCTCTGGCGTACCGTGCTTTTTCAGTGATGGATTCAGTTGTTATCTGTCGGCTCTGATTGAGGTCTACCATACCCTGAAAACGTTTCCGCGCACAGGAAAGCAAGGCCGTCCCAAGGACCCGGTAAAGGAACCTCACCCGAATTTGGTCTATGGCCAGCTGATCAAAAAAAAGCGTCAGGGGCGACTTCAAGAGTTGGTGTATCGGGTTTGCTGCGGTGCGGGGCGTCTGGCGGAACTGGGGCTGTCGATTAGTACCAGTTTGATTGAACGTCTCAATCTTACGCTTCGTCATGCCCTGGCGCCTCTGGTGCGAAAAAGCCAGTGTTTCTGTAAGGATCGGACCCAAATGAAACGGCGTGTGACCTTCTTTCAAGCCTTCTATAATTTTGCCAGGCCACATATGAGTTTGCGCTTACCTTTGTCTGAGCAGGAAACATTCGCCTTGGGATTGATTCACCCCAAGTGGCAACATCGAACCCCTGGAATGGCTGCCGGACTGACGAATCATGTCTGGACATTTCGAGAGCTTCTGACCGCTAAATTTGAGCCGTTTCATAATCAAAGTAATAGCGGGTGAGTACCGCCGAACCAAAAATGCCGATTTTAAGGATGCTGTATTGTTTTTGATTTTTGTTTTTGAATCGTCTCAGGTAAGTGAGGATTTCCTCTTGTTTAATCATGATTCCTCCAGGCAAAGCCGGGTCCATTGTTAAAAATAGATTTTACCAAAGATTTAATATATTGCAATGGCAATTCACCATAAGGGCAGGGCAATCGAAATGCCGGGGGAAATAGCGAATTCGGAGGAGATCTTACTGGGGAGATTGGGGTAACAATTATTACGCCTTGACTCTCCCTATGAAACTGTCTAAAATTTGTTCCATGAACAATGAAAACACCAGCACCAGCAGCATGAACGATGTGAGCAATCCCCATGACAAGCTCTTCCGGGAGACATGGAGCAACCTTGAAAATGCCAGGAGTTTTCTGCACCACTACCTGCCGCACGATGTATTGCGCCTGATGGATCTTGACACCCTTGAAATCAGCAAGGACAGCTTTGTGGAAAAGGAGCTGTCGGATTACTATTCAGATATGCTTTACAAGGTAATGTTGTCGGGAAAGCCCGGTTTTGTGCATGTTCTGTTTGAGCATAAGAGCTATTATGATAAGCACGTGCATCTCCAGATCCTGGAATACATGGTGAAGATATGGCGCCTTTTTATAAAGCAGCAGAAGAAGAAAAAAGAAGCGTTGCCCATTGTGATCCCGCTTTTGATCTGCCATGGAAAGAGGTCCTGGCCTGAAGATAAAGTCCGGTTATCTTCGTTTTTGTCAGGTCCTGTGGATGAGCTGTCAGGCTATATTCCTGATTTTGGCTTTCAGCTCCATGATCTGACCCGTTTCACAGATAAAGATATAAAAGGAACGGTCATGGCAAGGGTGGTTTTGTTGCTTTTCAAGCATGTGTTTGACCCGGATTTGCAGAAAAAATTGCCGGCCATATTGTCGCTCATGAAGAGCTTGATGGAAAAGGAGACCGGGCTTCAATATCTTGAAACAGTGCTGAGGTATCTGTTTAATACAATGGATGACATATCCGCTGAAGCAATCAGGGAAGTTGCCGAGCAGGCGCTTTCCGCAAAGGAAGGAGAGTATATCATGACACTTGCCGAAAGACTTCGTAAAGAAGGGGAAATAAGAGGGGAAATCAGAGGCAAACTTGAAGGCAAACTTGAAGGCAAACTTGAAGGTAAACTTGAAGGCAAACTTGAAGGGTTGATGGATGCCATTGAACTGGGGATGATCCTTAAATTCCCGGATCAGGTTGACCAGGTAATGGCAGAGGTAAAAAAAATCAAGGATCTTGATACCCTCATAAAAATTAAGGAAGCCATTAAAACGGCAAAGGATGTTTCTGAAATCTTATAGGGAATTCAGGGTAGAGTAGAGTACTGATTCGGCGGTTTTCTTCAGCCCTTTTTATATTCGAGACGCCTTGCCGCACGCGGCTACTACATGTTCCAAATGCCTTGCATCCTCAACGCTCCCTCATCAAATCGTGCATACGGTTTTTCCGTACACGGCTTTCCGATGTTCTTCATCGTAAGGCTTGCGCCCTTTTTCACTTTGCGTAAGTTGGAATTGTATACAAATACAACTTGTTGTACAGAAAATCTGTAGAGAACCGTTTATACCCATTTGTCCTGGTACGAACTTTATGCCGTACGCATAAATGCTTACGGACCCTTTCTTCGGTAAACCATTTGACCCGAGCCATCACTTTCGTGCTGTGCTGGTAGTGAAAGTAAGCTGACCAGCCTTGGGTCGCATAGTTGATCTCATCAAGAAGCACTAATGCATCATAAAAAATATAACTGCCTTTTTCCGTTGGATATTGTTCAATGATTGTCCTTGTCGTTTTGGACTTTATCCGACAAACAAAATGTTTGTTTTTGCCCTGAAGCAAATCAAAAATGTCATGGGATTGGTAATCCCGGTCCATAACGCCGGTTTGTCCTTCAGTAAGAATTTGATCAATGAAAAGGCGTTCAGCTCCGTTCCCGTCTGTCAGGTATACTTGAGTAAGGATGCCATGGTTAATGTCAAAACCACAATGCGCTTTGGCTTTTTTGGCTCCTTCCCGATAAAAGGTCATGAAGATATCGACAGTGGAGAAGAACGGGATAACACCGGAAGTCGTGGAGATGGTTTGCTCTCTGGTTGGGCGCATCCCTTGGCCTGAGCGTCGGCAGGCAATGGCGGATGTAACAAATAGGCTCTTGGATGGCAAGCCCCGGGTTGCGAAAAGACCTATTCGGATGGGGGCGTGTACCCGTAGAGATGGGGATAAACGAACTGAGAACAGGTATTGTGTGCCTTAACGACATTTCCACACGACACAAGCCCAGGACTGAGGACAAATATCCACAAATGATCGAGGATATTCATGAGATCGTAGTTCCCCAAAGCCATGCCGATCCCCATTTGCGTACCACCTTGGCGTATACGAAAATGACAGCGGCAGCTGTACGCGATGCCCTGTTGAAAAAGGGTTGGCCGGAAGAGCAGGTGTCCGCAGTGCGCACGCTCTCGGAGATTTTGTTGCGCCAGGGTTACAGGCTGCGAAGCGTGGCAAAAACCAAAGTTCAAAAAAAAACGAATGGACAGACCAGATTTTCAAAAATGTCCATGAGGTAAATACCGAAGCTGATTCGGACCCCAAAACGGTTCGCATCAGCGTGGACACCAAAGCCACCGTCCATGTCGGCGACTACTCTCGAAAGGGCAAATCCCGGTTTTATTATCATCAAAGTCGATGGCAATCGGGTAAAGAATCGCAAGTGTGGGCTGTTTTCTTTTTTGGGTGGTTGCTAATCAATGCCCTGATGGTTATAATTATTTGATAGCGATTGATGTGAAAAAGTCTACCAGTGATCGCTGGTTGAAGTAAAAAAGGGGGGGAGGGAGATGAAATCAAACCTATTGAACCGTGTGATGATCGTATTCATATTTCTTCATCTGTTTTTACCGATGTCATTATCGGCTGTGGAGATAGCGCCCCGGATATCAGATCGTGAGATCATAGAAAAGCTTGTTGTTCTGGAAGAGGGTCAGAAAGCGATCAGGACTGAAATGAAATCAGGCCAGGAGGCCCTCAGGACTGAAATGAAATCGGCCCAGGAAGCGCTTAATAAAAGACTGGATGATTTAAACAAAAGACAGGATGATTCAAATAATACGATGCTTGTTCTTTTTGGATCTCTCATCACGTTGATTGTGGCACTTTTTGGTTATATTGCCTGGGATCGTCGTACTATGGTGAAGCCGGTGATTGAACAGGTCAATCGGCTGGAACGTAAAATTCTGGATGATCTGGATTTGGAACACTCGGATGGTTCACTTTTAAGAAGGCAGCTTGAGGCATTGAGACAATATGCCGGAAAGAATCCTGAATTTGCTGAAATATTGAGGGGATTGGCGCTGCTTTAGAAGCATGGAGTTGTGGAGTTGGGTTCAAACCTTGATTATTACCTTGGCTTTCAGGATACACCTTGACTGAAATAGCCCGTCCGGGTAAAATTTTCCCATGACAGACAAAGAAAATAATATAGGGGTAAATAACCCCCACGATAAGGTATTCAGAGAGAACTACGGTCACCCTGACAATGCTCGTAGTCTTATACTCGATGATCCAGTTTTTTGGGATTAGACAATGTCACAATATTGGGAAATGTAAAGGCTGGTCAAGTCGATGGTATAATACCAACTATTCCAGCTGATATCTCACCCATCGGTTGGCCAGCCTCCACTGAGCAGAATAAAAGGGGCGCATTCCCATTTTGCCGGTTTCAAAACAGCCTATCATTTTTAACAAAAAGCAGCTATGCTTTCCTTCAACGATAACTCGATGGGAAAGAAAACAGCATGAAGCTCAAAAAAGCCGAAACCTGTGAAACCGTAGAAGAAATATGAATTATTGAAACAGCTGGACAAAGAGAAGCGGCTAATTCGCAGTCCGGAAGAGTTAATTCAGGTTGAACAGGAAATTTTAAGCTATACCAATTTAAGCTATACCAATCGTTTAGCCACGTTGATGCTAAAAAAAAGTCCAAACCAGCTTGAACTCTCCAGAGCATAACGAACAGGAAAAAGAGTTGGTGAGTAGTTGGCCTGGCCGCATGAAAAGTGAAGGTTTTGAAACAGTTCAAATTCAAACTACTTCCGGCGGCACGATCCAAATCCGTGTTCGATACTACCGGCGAGCCTGCGACCGTCGAAATGGAAAAAGACATAAAGGGTTGTATGCTGGTTTAGCCTTGCTTGGAATTCATGATCGATGTACACTGGTCTTGGCGGCGATGGTCAGCGCTTGGTCAGCTTTACTGAGTTCCTTTGAAGAGGTCCGGCAGGTCCTTTGTGATCACGGCGTTGACTTGAATGTAAAGGTAATCCGGAAATTGGCGTACCGTTATGCGGAACGGGCAAGGGTGGTACAGCAAATGGGTCTGATTCCCTTGAATGAAAAGGACAACCTTCAAGGTCGTCGGGTTGTCATCAGCGCCGATGGTGGCCGTACTCGATTGCGGGAAAAAAAGCGAGGTCCCAAGACTTCCAAAGGAAGAGGCAGATATCATGGGGCCTGGAGAGAACCCAAACTCTTAATCATCTATGTTGTCGATGCCCACGGGAAACAAGAAAAAAGTTTTACCCCCTTTATTGATGGGGGTTTTAATGATCCTGATGGCTTGTTTCAATTGCTGGAGAGCTATTTGGAGTCACTTTGCATCCAAGAAGCAGACAAGGTCTTGTTTGTTGCGGACGGGGCACATTGGATCTGGAATCGAGTCCCTGATCTGATCAAGGCATTGGGGTTGAATCCGGAGAGAGTGTATGAGCTCCTTGATTTTTATCATGCAGTAGAGCATTTGGGAAAGGTTGCAGGCTTGCGAAAAAGCTGGTCAGCCAAAGAACGTAAATCCTGGGTCTCAAAACAGCGACGCTTTTTACTAAAAGGTGAATCGGAAACGGTCGTACAAGTAGTACAGACTCTTTGTCGAGGTCGGAACAGCAAAGCCATAAAGACAGAACGAGATTACTTTGTACGTAATAGGCACCGCCTTGCTTTTCCAACTGTCAAGGCATTGAATTTGCCGATTGGCAGTGGTGCGATTGAAAGTTCGATTCGAAGAGTGGTCAATCTGAGGCTCAAAGGTCCCTGCATTTTTTGGTATAGGGAAAATGCGGAGAAAATCCTCATGCTGCGCTCATACTATAAATCAGGACGATGGAACTGCTTGAAACAAATGGCCAATTCACATATTTCATTGTTAGCTGCATAACCGGGAAAATGGGAATGCGCCCACACTGATTGAAAAGGGTACGCTTTGGCCAGAAGTAAACGACATTATATCCCAGGTCATACTTGGCATATCACCCATCAATGCCATAAACGCGAATTTTTGCTGAAATTTTCAAAAGACCGTCATAGATGGATTCAATGGCTTTTTGAAGCCAAGCGCCGATACGGGTTAACTATATTAAACTATGTTGTAACTTTAAATTATCATCATCATGTTCTTCTTCTCACCCCCGCACGGGAACAGCCGACAGCAAACCATTTTCAATGATAGCAATTGTCAATCCTATAACGCAAATATTAAGGAGAAACATAGATGGTGACCCTGACAGGAGAAAATCTTTTAAATTCCATCATTGAAACGACTGGCGTGGAGATTAACGTCCTTATCTTCAATACTTTGTCTGTGAAACTGCAGCAGATGATTGATAATGGAACTTACAGTAAACTGGCTGCCGCCATCGCCATGAGCGGTTTCAGTACCGCGATAAATGATGTCACGACGATCGGCGAATTAAGCAGTACTGTTGAAACAAATGCAGCGCTCATTGAAGCAACATCTCATGATACCAACAATGACGATGCCGATCTAATGACAGCAGCCCTGGGCAAAAGTATCACAATTCCCGACATAGACTATGATAATCTGCTATCCCTTGATAATTATATCATAGCGGCTTTGTATGAAGGCGACAGCTGGCTGAATTTCCAGGATTCCTCTGATCCCATTACCTACAACTTCAACGAAATCTTACCGCCGGAGTATATCGATACCGACGACACAGCAGGTTGGCAACCGCTGACGTCCATTGTGCGGAATGTCGCAGATGAGGTGATCTCCACCACCGACTGGATTATTCTGCCTGATATTGAAAAAGTTTCCATCAGTGGCCAGATACGGTTCAATATGGTGGAAACCGATGCAGGTACCCCTGCTTATGCCTATTTTCCGGGTTCCCGTGTGGGCGGCGATATCTTTCTGGGCCTTCATATCGGTACGGACACAGAAAGCGGAAATATAGAACCTTACGGCGCCGGCCGAAGCGCTATTGTCCATGAGCTGGGTCATGCCCTGGGATTGGCCCATCCGTTCGAAGGAGCATCCATATTGCCTGCCGGTGAAGATCACAGTGCCAACACAGTGATGTCTTATACGGATTTCCGACCGTGGGTGCCGCAATTTTCAGGAACCCTGACCGGATCAGGCAGCAATGTGAGTGTTTCATATCGCATGGTGACACCGGATCAATTTATGCTTTATGATATCGCGGCGCTCCAGGCGGTTTACGGCCCTGACACGAATTCCCGGCCATCCGATACGACATATACTTTTGGATATGCGCCTTTTTATACCAGCATCTGGGATGCAGGCGGGGATGATGTTCTGGATTTCAGCGGTACTGGATACTATAACGTGATAGATCTGACTCCCGGCACCCACAGTGATATCAATTTTAGGGATATTGATACTCAGATTGCCGACCAGCAGGCCGTGTACCAAAGCCAGTTGGGCACCAGCTATTACGACGATTGGGTGGCAGATGTATTCACCGGCCAAAGCGCCAATATTTACACAGGAGAAAACGCCCTGTGCATTGCCTGGGGAACTATGATCGAAAATGTGATCGGTGGTCCTGCGGGCAACCGAATTACTGACAATGCCCAGGACAATTCTCTGACGGGCAGTCCAGCCGATGACCTCTTCTATCTGGGGGCGGGCGGTTTTGATACGGTTGTGGGCGGCGGCGGATATGATCTGGTGGTGCTGGAGCAATACATCATGGATCAGGTGGAATTGGGATTTTTCGAGGATTCTGTGCTCCTGGTCGGAGATGACTTCTCCGTCCAGATGCAAGGGATTGCGGGGATTCAGTTTGCAGATCGGCTATACACAATAGTGTGAACGGGCAGGGCTCACCTTCCGAGTCCTTTACACTATGGTGGCGTAGTTTTTTTATGACGTTGTATCGTTTCGGTAAATATTTTCATATAATGTTTTGAAACAGCAGGTAAATAATAGTCAGAAGCCATTTCAAGGGCTTTGTTCCCCAACGCGCTCCTTTGGGCATCATCCTCAAGGAGCGCCAAAGCTGAATTGGCCCATTCCTGGGGATCATTACTGTTGATCAAAATTCCGTTGACATTATGATCTATAATTTCATTGACGTAGCATCGGTTTGAAGCAATTACCGTACAGCCTCTGATCAAAAGTTCCAAAAGCCCCCAGTTACCGCTGCCGTATTGTACCGGATATAAAAACAGGTCAATTTTGTGGAGGAGATCAGAATATTCCGGGTAAGGCAATTTACCGGTCAGGGTGAAGTGTTTTCCGTTCAAGTTATGGGTTTTAAATAAGTGGTCAATAAAGGTGATTGGATTCCCTTTTCCATATTTTTTTTCGAGGAAGACCCCTTCATAGCCATATGTTGTTGACTTTGGATCACCAATAACTACAAAGTGAATCTTTTGATTGGATCTACTCAGGTGTTCGGCCGTTTTAATGAAGACTTCCAACCCTTTAGCCGAACTGAGATCCCTGGCTGCAAAACCGATTGTTTTCACGCCTTTCGGCAGTTGGATATTGGCCGGTTCCCGCTGGGCAATTTTATGAAGATCAAATCCTTCAAACTGGACCACTATACTGGATTGAAGTTTTCTGGGAAACATTTTTTTCGCATGTTCACTGGGCACGATGGTTTTTTGGCTTTTCATCACCTGATAATAGGAGAGCATCTGCATGTTTTTGTCAGTCAGGCGTTGTGCCTCCGTCGGTGGATATTTTGCGTCCCAGCCGTGGTCGGCGTAGGATGGAAACTCGATGTAAGTAATGATGGGAATGTCAAATTCGTCAAAAATCAGATGCGGCGATGCCCAGGAGCCATGGGCAACGATTATGTCTATCCTGAGTTAGCGGCATAAAGATTGCTTTTTTAATTATAACATATTGAAATTTTAATATAAAATTAATACAATGGCATTAAAAAAACATTCACTTCGGAGGTGAAGACCGATGCCGACCACTATCAATGTAAAACATGGAAATGAAAACCTTGTCAGTCAAAGCGGATTGCTCCCTGTAGGTGCATTGCTTAAGTCGATTAATTTTGCCCAGCGGTTCAAAAATTTACCGGATGTACATTGTGTTGATCCTAATATTTCTCATGGAGAGATCCTTTCGTCCATGTTGGGACTTATTTGTGTTGGTAAGCCAGACTATATCGCTATTGAAATTTTCAGGCAGGATCCATTTTTCTTTACACAATCTCTGGGAATCAGCAATTGTCCTTCTCAATCAACATTGCGTGAACGCATTGACCTGATCGGGGAATCTGCCAATGAACTTATCAAGGAGGCTTCAGTTGAAATGATTCGAGGCAAAGCACCCGCCATTTCACCGGTTCAGACGAGTGTCGGCAATTATATTCCCTTAGATCTGGACGTTAGCCCTTTTGACAATTCAAAAACGAAAAAGAGGGAGTTTCCAGGACATACAAAGGCTGTGATGGCTATGCACCAATGTTCGGATATTTAGGAACTGAAGGATACTTAATCAATGTAGAGCTTAGAGAAGGCAGCCAGCATTGTCAAAAAACACCCCGGAATTCATTCAAGAAATATTAAAATTAACCAGGCAGATTACCCAGGAACCTCTTCTTATCCGTCTTGATTCAGGAAATGACAGTCAGGATAATTTTGAAGTAATAAAAACATGCGAAGGTGTTGATGTCTTGGTTAAGCGCAATTTACGTAAAGAATCTTTGGATGGTTGGCTTATCCTGGCCCAGAATACTGAAAGCGTTAGATTGATTCGCTGTGGACACAAAAGTGTGTGGGTCGGGCAAACAACTGTTGACCCAAAAGGGCGGGCATTGCCACGTCCGATTGTCTTCAAAGTGACTGAACGATATGAAGAAAAAGGGGAGCCCCTGCTTTTTCCCACAATTGAAGTCGAGACCTATTGGGTTACCATCGCCGGGCTGAGCCCCCAAGAGGTCATCAATTTATACCATGATCATGGAACCAGTGAACAATTTCATTCAGAAATCAAAAGTGATCTTGGGTTAGAACGCTTCCCCAGTTGCCGTTTTAGCAGCAACAGCCTGATTCTCCATCTTGCTCTTTTGGCGTATAACATTCTTAGAATCATAGGCCAAATTAGCCTTGAGGAGCAGGATGAGAACAATCTTCCGATCAACCGTAGAAAAAAAGTCTCACGAAGGAGGTTAAGAACAGTTATGCAGGATTTAATGTATATGGCTGGCCGTTTAATATATAGTGGTCGGCGGTGGAGCATTTCATTTGGTAAGATCAACCCGTTTGCCCAATTGGCTGAGAACGTATTGTACCGGTTACGTTGTTCTCCAGGATAAGCACATTATTGGGTAAAAAATCGGGATGGAGAAGTTATGCGCAGAGCGCTAATGGTGAACTGTGCCTATCTGGCGTGATTTGACCATGGGTAATCAAGTATAGTTCAGTAAAAAAATGGATTAGCTAAGATTGCTGGCCAATAAGTCATCAAATATGATCTTGGGTCAGGGTTTGCAGAGGCCAAGCCTCAGCAGATTTTTATGTATCAGAGCGCAAGGGTTGGCTAAGCAAATTTTATGCCGGGAATCCAGGTCTATCCTAAGAAATTTGATTATTTTTTTAGTCCCCGAAATAACCCTGCACCAACTTTCCCTGCCCGTTCTACTTTACCGGAATAATAACAACTGTTGGGAGCCATCATATTCCCTACCGGCATTAGCGGTATAAGATTTCTATACCGATGCTTGTTGCGTTCTATATTGCCGGGGGTTGTCATATAATAGGCGTTTGCGGTTCCCGTGGTGTTCAAATACTCACATAAATCACTGAACTGGGCAGGGCAAACTGCATGAACAAATAAAATATTGGGTTTCATGGAGCTTTTTTTTTGCCTTCCTTATTTTTGTACCGGGGCAATGAATTTTGAAAAGTTCGACAATGAATCATTCACTTCATAGACCATTTTCATGGTACCGTTTTTCACATATTCCGCAAGGGGCTTATCATCCATTGCATGCAATTTTTTCATATCAATACCTTTAAACCCTTGAATGCTTTTTTCAGCCTGATTGACACGATACTTATAAGCCCGGTCAACAATCAGTCCCTGTTTATCAAGCGATTTAAACAGCGCTTGGGCCAGTGCAATCTCTTTTTGATACACTTCCAGGGATTTTAAAATCTTTTGGACAAATTCGGTTAATTTGCCGTCAGCTGTGAAAAGAGGGTCTCCCATGCCTGATTTAAAATGCTCGGCTTCCGGGTCAATGCACAAGGCAAGCTTTTCTTCCTGATTCTGGATGGCCGCAAGCGCGAACGGATACAACCTGAAATACGCCGGTATATAGGGAACTTTCCAGTTTCCCTTGTCATCTATAAAATTATTGTTACCGGGCTCAAGGGAAAGCAAGGCCTGGGGCAGAGTCGGATTGCCTTTTAAAAAAACAATGGGATAGTAAAGAGAGGCTTTCCGCAATTCTGACAACGAAAGCTTAACGGAAGAAATATTTGCGGCAAAGGAAAATGAAGTAATCTTGGAAAGTCTTAAATCTTTATGCTGTGAGTGAGTCAGGGCCTCAATATGTTTATTCATAATTTATAACACCTTATTTTAATGATAGTTTATCTGCCAACTGCGGGAATTTTTCTATCATATAACAACCGTAATGACAAGGACTCTATTCTAAAACCCGATCCTTGGGCGGCAGGGTATTTAAGCTTTGAGCAGAGGTGTGGTACGATATTTAACTTGACAAAGGCGAAAGATTTATTCTAGAATTCGGTAATCCTAAAAAGTTTGCTCAGCCCGTGTTAACCCAAGTGACTCAAATGTCGTTAACTCATTACACTCCAATATGACTTAAGGGGGTAAAAAACGTATGACCTTTTTTTCTTGGACCTTACGAATAATTGCCGGATCATTTCTGATGGTCTGGCTGCCTGTGTTTAGTTTTGCATTTACACCTGGTGCATTTATCGTTTCACCTGCGGAAGTCGACCTGGGTACGGTACGAGTGCTTCCCGGTTCTCCAGCCGGGCCCTACGCCTTCACTATTTCCGTTGTCGGCGGACCTGTACCAGATGATTCAGTGGAAGTTGTAGATCCGGATACGGGTGAAACTACAACTTCAGATTCGGATGAAGAGGCCGTCTTTACGGCCTCCTGCGATGCGACCTGGTTGACCCTGGAACCTGCAGAGAGTACTGCCCCCGGAAGTATAACGGCAACTGCCACAATCAGCGAAACCATGGGTTCCGGTTTATGGAGCGCCAATGTGACCATTTTCTCCGGGCTTGATCCTGCCACCGAACCGGTAACGATTCCGGTGACGATTAATGTGATCCGAAGCATAGGGGATTTGCTGACCGTTTCCCCCACCAAACTGGATTTGCAGATGACGGATCAAAATACGTCCCAGCAAACCTTTCCCGTCACCATTGCCAATGCCGATCCCAACAAATCAACCGGTTACCTCTGGAGTGCCCGGACAGATGTCGGCTGGCTGGTCTTATCTGATGATGAGGGATCGGGAGATACAACGATTTCCCTTCGGGTGGACCCGGGCGCTATTTACTTGAACACTGACACCGATAATGACGGTGTTCCGGATGCAGCCGTCGGCATCATCACCTTTCGTTCAAGCCTGAATGTTGAAGCCGTGACCCTGACCGTTAATGCGACCATCCTCTCTTCTGCTGAACCTGCGGTTTCGCCCTCCCAGCTCTATTGGACGGTTGAGAAAAGTACCGCTGACACCGCTTTGAGCTTTTCGGCGCAGCGGCTGCAGGTTTTTGGATTTGAATCCGGGTGGACGGCAGCCAGTGATATGGGGTTTGTTTCTGCCGAACTTTATAATGCTGCAGGCGATTCGGGGACGGTGATTATCACCGATCCCTATGGCTGGGTGGAGGTGACCCCGAACGCCGAAATTCTTTCCTCCATGGATTACGGAACCTACATCGGCTATATCACGGTTTCCGACCTGGATAAAGAAGTTCAGTTTCAAATTCCCATCACCATCAACATTCGAGAACCCGGGGACGCGGTGTATCTGCCGGTCGTGGATTTTACAAGCTCCTACAGCCAGATGGAAGCGGCTGAATCAAGTCTTATCAATGTCCAGATTCCCGTTCCCGAGGACATTGCGCACTATCCGACTGCCGCGACATGCCAGGCGGCAGGGGGGGCTTGGATTGATCCGAACAACACTCTCCTGGACAGCCTGGATGCGTACTGCAGTCTGAATGAACGTGCCTATGTGCTGCTGGAGCGTCGGGACATGGAGCCCGGAATGGTATACGCAATGACCAAAACCGGCACATTGGCCCTGGCCTATGAGAACGGCATCAAAGTCTCCGGGGCGGATGACCTTTCCTATGCGGACGGGCCGGTTTCATATATCCCCGTTGGCCCGCTTCAGATGATCGGCAGCTACGGCACAGTGGTGGTCAGCCTGAGAATCGGAAACAACCTGTCATCTGCCGTGGAAATTCAACGTCTGCTGATCAGCCTCCAGACCCTGGAAGGCCAATGGACAGTGACCGAAGCCTACAAGGGCTCCTATTATGTGTACGATTTCGCTCCGTTAACCGTTGAGCGGATTATTGACGGTCAGCCCGGCTATACCGCCTCGTGGGAGAATATGCCGGTTCGCGTCTCCTTCGGTGACGGGAGTAACTGGTTATATCAATTGTTTTTTGAGCAAGAAGGGGGAATTTATTATACATATCAAATACAACGCCTCTCCGGCAGCCAGATGTCGGGACAATGGCGATACACCTGGCGAGGCACCTCCTCTGATTGGGAGACCTTTGAGGCCCAACGGCCACTATGGCAACTTACGTTTCCCTGAAAGTGCTGAAGGTGTCGGCTTGAAGCGTTCAAAATGCCATATTTATCTTTGATTTAGGAGTGTGTAATGAAAATAGTATGGGCCGGGGTAATAAGCTTATTGGCGGCAGCATTGTTTGCCTCCTGCGGCACCACGAAAGTCGATTCGATTCACCCGATGGTTCAAACGGCATCTTTTGGGGAGGGAAAAAAGATTGTGATTCTGCCCTTTGCCGATTATACCCCGTCCGATTCTCCCATGGGATATTGGCGCCGGAATGTGCTCATAATGGAATCGCTCCAGGACGAAATCCTTCGATATGGGTATATGCCGGTTATTAATGAAGATGTCATATCCTATTTGACGGATAAAAAAATCATTAACCAGGAGAAGATGACCAGAAAGCCGTCATCCGCAGATTCCATGCTTAAAGCCGAACTTGAAAAAGAGTGGTCCGATGAGATGAAGGTTGAAATTGCAAATGTTTTGGTGTCAAACGCGAAAAAGAGAAAAGCGGAATATAGCCGCGATATGGCATCGGAATATAAAACAATTGCCCTGGATGCCGGGGTTATCAGGGATATCGGCCGAACATTTGATGCGGATTATATTGTCCGGGGACGGATCATGGTGTTTAAGACCGGCCGCGAAGACAGTTTTAATCCGCTTCAAACCGGTGTGCTTCCATTTTTTTTCAATTTCGGAAGCCGAACCGCCTTTGGTATCGCCGAGTCTGAAAATTATGAGATGATCGATAAAATGGCCATCGGCGGGTTGCTGGGGGCGGCTATTGCCCCAAGTGGCTGGCCTATTGAAGAGTCCTCAGCCGATACGGTGCTTTCCGACGCCCACCCCCGTTTTGACGGAGGCCTGTCTGCTATAGGCGGTACCAGTTACGCAGAATGGAATACGGCGATCTGGGGCGTTGCCGGGGCTGCTGTGGCCCATCTGGCGCATAAGGGCGGCCGTGTTGACAACGCGGTGGTCCAGCTCAGGATGATTGTTCAGGACACAAGAACCGGTGGTATCGTGTGGACCAACCGCTCAGAGGTTAAAACAATGACCGAGAGCGTTTTCAGTAAAAAAGATGCGGATACGTTGATGAGCCATGCGATTCAGCAGGTATGCGAGCGCCTTGTGGATAGTTTTGCCGCCACAGAGAATAATCGGCGCATTGTCCGCATAAATGATGACGGGACCCTTTATGTTACCCCCTACGGTGGGCTGCATAAATATCCGATTGACAGCACGGGTACCATTTATGTGGATTCTCCGGCCAGGACAATTAAAAACCGAACACAGCTTGATCCGGTTTCAAGCGCCGGAAGTACTGAACGATAATTTGTTTACGAGCAAGGGGATTTGAAAAAATCCCCTTGCTTTTTGCCGATTCCTTCGAGTAGATCAGTCAATGGTTTGACGATATAAGTCGTACACTTCCTGCTTTGCAGCTTCCACTGTTGCCGCATCTTCGGTGATATCGTAAAGATAAAAATTGCCGGCACTCAGGCCCAGATTGGCATGGTACAGGCCGACTTCGGCCTTGTTCTCCATGATGATCAGGTCGGTGCCGGCGGCCCCGTTTTTCACCGCTTCGATCATGACATACCTTGGCACCCCGTTGGCAAGGGCCTGCACCCAGTAAACAAGGCCTGCCTGGAGCGGGTCCCTGTTGAAAAGATTGTTAAAGATGGCCTGGACAAACTCGGTATCCGTATTTTCCGCCGGATACAGTGTCTGGGTTTCAGGCTGGTCGAAAAAACTTTTGCCAATCATCTCAATGGTAAAGGATGAATTGGTCCAGTATTCAATCCCGGCATCCGCAGGAGCCCTGTTAAAGCTGGCCACATAAAGTTTGGCCACCTGGGTTCTTTTTGAATTTGTTACATCAGCACCGTCACAATCCTGATCAATACCGTCGTGCCGGGTTTCCGCGGCCCCGGGATGGATGGTGTCATCATTGTCATTGCAGTCCCAATCGTTGATAACATAGCCGGAAGGCCGGTTGGCCGTCGTATAAGGCGAATAGGTATCCCCGTATCCGTCACCGTCCCAGTCCCGGTAATAGGTGGTATCCGGCGTTCCGTATATGGCGGCAACCCCTGCGATATCATCCTCCTGGGGAAGATAGATATCTCCGGCATAGGATGCCATGATCGAGTCAATCCCGCTGTTCTCATGGTTCAGGCCAAGGGCATGTCCGAGTTCATGTATGGCAATTCTGGTAAAATCGTTGGATGAATAGGACCATGGGCCGGAATAAACATCCCAGTGTTGATTGGCGTTAAATACAATATCGGTTTCAGTAATGGTATCACCGACATACCAGATATGGGTGACGGCAAGGGTGTTTTGGCCCCAGGCGTCACCGCAGTCCGAAGCGGCGAAACCGACCCCGTTTCTTTCATCATCTTCCCGGCAAGGATTCGAGTAGGTCTCCCTGACAATATAATATTCAAAGCTTGTGTTCACACTCCATTGGTACATGGCGCTTTCAAAGGCATCATTCCACAGGCCGTCTTCGCCCGGGATATCCACATGAAAGATCGCAGAAGCTGTTGGCCAGCGATAGGCCGCCAATTCATAGGCTCCGACATCCGGCGTCATTAGTGTTGCAAAACAGAGCAGACAGATCAGGGTGAAGGTCTTGTGAGATTTCAGCTTATGGATTGGTTTCATTTAATCGTTTCCTTAATGCCTGTTTAAACTCGTTCAAGGGCAGCCCTTTTGTCTCTTCCCGGTTTTGTTCAACAGTTACACCTGTTGCCACCCCTCTACTGAAGGCTTTAACGCGCCTTGTCTCATTTGACGGCTGCACGCTGTCCGCGTCAAAGGAGATCCTGGTTACCGGCTGGTTTTTTGAAGTCATTATCCTCTCTATCCCGGTATCGTCTGCCGTCACGGTAAAATGTCCCTGGCTCCAGCCGTACAACGGATGAACCTGGTTTCTTTCAAGGGATTCCACAAAGTAAACACCGCGTTCCCCGTCTCGGGGAATTTGAATATCGCTGACGGCCATGGTCAGATTGCCCACGGCTCCACCGAGAAATCTTAAGGTAATTGTCTGTTCCGGGTATTCCCCTTTAATGATTTCTTTGATTTCGCAGGTGACAAAGGTGTGGATCCGTTTGGGTCCGGTCTGTTTTGATTCCACAGACAATACCCGCCCTTCGAATATAAATTCGGATCCTGTAAGCAGTTCATCCATGGTTATTTTTAAGACGCTTGCTCCATAAACTGTTGAAAGGGGCAGCGTACTTGTGAGGACCAGGAGGAGTATCGTCAACAGGCGTTGTTTGTCTGATTTCATGTGGCTTCCTTTGGTTTTAAAACAGATTTTAAATCTCAAATTTTTGAGGTGATTATTTAATTATACAACCTCATTATTGACATATCAACACCATAGGCAATAGCTTAACAGAGTATAGAAAAAAGGCTTTCATACCGATGAAAAACTTGCGTTGAAACCTGATGGTTGATATATAGACCCACCTTTACCTGGGCAGTTGCCGGGTCGATATCTTTTCTTCTCATTGGTTAAGGGTTTTTTAAAGATAATAATTTTACAGGTGATATATTATTTAGGGTAGGTGATGAAGACCGCTGTTATATTTGGGGTTTCAGGCCAGGATGGCGCTTTTTTATCCCGGCTGCTGCTGGAAAAACAATACCGGGTGATCGGGGTCTGCCGAAATACCGGGAACGCTTTTCTAAATAATCTTGATCTGCTGAATATCAGGCACAGGATTGAGTTGATTCCCTCCTCAATCGGCCATTTTGACCATGTGAAGCAGATTGTTCAAGAATATAAACCTGATGAGATTTACAATCTGGCCGGGCAGAGTTCGGTCTCCCGCTCTTTCGAGGAACCCGTAGCTACCTTTGAGGGAATCAGCATGGGTACATTGAATCTCCTTGAAACGGTCCGGACACTTAATTTGCCTGTCAAATTGTATAATGCCGGATCGGGTGACTGTTTTGGAAATATAAAGGGTCAGGTCGCCACCGAGGAAACCCGGTTTAACCCCGCCAGTCCCTATGGGGTCGCCAAGGCTTGCGCATTCTGGCAGGTGGCAGCTTATCGTGATGCCTATGGTATTTTTGCCTGCACAGGACTTTTGTTCAATCATGAATCCTACCTGAGGCCTGCACAGTTTGTCACACAAAAGATTGTGAAAACCGCCTGCCGTATTGCCCATGGCAAATGCAGCGAACTGATTTTAGGTAATATCGGCATTGAACGGGACTGGGGCTGGGCACCGGAATATGTGGTGGCCATGTGGAAAATGCTCCAGCAGGAAACGCCGGACGATTATATTATTGCCACGGGCACGACCATAAGCCTGGAAGATTTTATCCGTGCCGTTTTTCAACGGCTTAATCTGGACTGGAAGAAATATGTTACAACGGATCACAGGTTTTTACGGCCTTCTGATATTGCGACCATCCGTGCCAATCCCCAAAAGGCCGAAGACCGCTTGGGATGGAAAGCCAAATTCACCGGATATGATGTGGCAAGGATGATGGTTGAAGCCGAACTGAACATCGAAGGGAACCAATTAGGATTATAAATGAAAAAAGCGTTAATTACCGGTATTACCGGACAGGACGGGGCTTACCTGACTGAATTTTTGATCGGCAAAGGATATGAGGTTCACGGCATAAAAAGACGTGCCTCCTCTTTCAATACCCACAGGATTGATCATCTTTACCAGGATCAACATTTAAAAAACAGGCGGCTTATGCTCCATTACGGGGACATGACCGATTCTTCCAATCTGATTAAGCTGGTGCAGCAGATTCAGCCCGATGAGGTATACAACCTTGCAGCCCAGTCCCATGTGGCGGTTTCCTTTGAGGCGCCCGAGTATACTGCCGATACCGATGCCGTTGGGACCCTTCGCATGCTTGAAGCCCTTAAAATAGTTGGTCTTCATGAAAATTGCCGGTTTTATCAGGCATCCACCTCAGAACTTTACGGAAAGGTGCAACAGTTCCCCCAGACCGAAAGCACCCCGTTTTATCCCAGATCACCCTATGCCGTGGCAAAACTGTATGCCTACTGGATTGTGGTCAATTACAGGGAAGCCTACGGCATGTATGCCTGCAACGGCATCCTGTTCAACCATGAATCCCCCTTGAGGGGAGAAACCTTTGTCACCCGTAAAATTACCAGAGCCCTGGCAAGGATTGCCCTTGGGCTTAAAAAGTGCCTTTACCTGGGCAACCTGGATGCAAAAAGGGACTGGGGGCATGCAAAGGATTATGTGGAAATGCAGTGGCTCATGCTTCAGCAGGAAAAACCCGAAGATTTTGTCATTGCCACCGGTGTTCAGCATTCCGTAAGGCAATTTGTGGAGATTGCCGCCGCACATCTGGGCATTACCCTGGCATGGAAAGGCGCCGGGGTGGATGAACAAGGCATTGTCGAGGCTGTTGCCCCATACAAAGCCGGGGGCGGTGCTGCCGATGTGACCCCGGGAGATGTGGTGGTCAGGGTTGATCCCATGTATTTCAGGCCTGCTGAAGTTGAAACCCTTTTGGGTGACCCTGCCAAGGCAAAATCAAAACTCGGCTGGCAGCCCCGTATTTCTTTTGAGGATATGGTTAAGGAGATGGTGGCCCATGATATGAAAGAGGCGGGCCGGGACGCCCTTTGCCGAAAAGAGGGCTTTACGGTGTGCAATTACGATGAATAGCTTGTCGGGCATCGGGGGCAGGCTATGTCACGTCTGAACCTGTCATATATTATAGAGATCACCCGCAGGGATTTTGCCGAGCGGTTTGCAGGGTCGGTTTTAGGGTCCATGTGGGCCATTATCTGGCCCATGATCAATCTTTTTATTTATATCGTAATCTTCGGAAAGCTCATGGGGGCCCGTCTTCCCGGAACCTCGGAGATGAATTCCTACGGTATTTATCTTGCCGCAGGACTTATCCCCTGGTTGGCCTTTTCAGAAACAATAAATCGTTGCGCATCAGTGTTTCCGGCAAAAAAGCATATTATCACAAAGGTAAATACCTCATTTTTGGCGCTGCTTTTGCATATTAACCTGTCTGAAACCATTACCTATGTCATATCCATGCTGGTTTTTTTTCTGATCCTTTTGTGTACCGGTTATGAATTTCACATCTCGTTATGGCTGCTCCCGGTTTTGTATTACCTCCAACAGATGTTGGCGCTGGGGCTTGGGTTGATTGCAGGGGTTTTAAATGTTTTTATCCGTGATGTGCGTCAAATTACAGGGGTGATTTTACAGCTGTGGTTCTGGTTTACGCCTATTGTTTATATTGTTGATATTCTTCCTGAGCCGGTAAGAAAAATTATCATGTACAATCCGGCGTTCAGGTTGATAGATGCCTACCACAAAATATTTGCGTTTCATTCATACCCTTCATTTAAAGGCCTTTGGGTACTCGCTGTGGTTACCCACCTGATTTTGTTTTTTTCCTTTTTGATGCTCCGGTATCTGGAAAAAGATATAAGGGATTTTCTATGAAAATTTTGGTTAACGCAATACCCATGACCGGACTTTTAACCGGCATTGCAAGGTACCTGCGCAACTTATACCACACCATCCATGGCATGGGCCGGGCCGATATCCGTTATTTTAACGGAAGCTGCGTTGTGGACGCCATGCCGCCCATGGCAGACGCCGGACGGTGGCAGAAAACCGTGGGAGCTGTCAGGTACCTGCCTGACCATGTAATTTTCGGGGTGAGGGCTGCCCGGTGGATGAAGTATGAGTATTGCCTGAACAGGGTGTGTCGGAACCAGACACCCGGGTTTTCGGTTTACCATGAAACAGCCTTTTCACCGGCAAAGCTGACAAGGGTCCCTACGGTATTTTCCATCTATGATCTCTCTTTGCGCCGGTATAAGGAGACTCATCCAAAGGAGCGGGTGCTTTTTTTTGAATATTTTATAAAAACAAGACTGCGGTATGCCAGGCACATCCTGACTATTTCAGAATTTATCCGGCAGGAGATCATCAGCGAGTTCAAGGTGGATCCGTCCATGGTCACGGCGGTACCGCTGGCTGCGGACCCGGTGTTTACCCCTGCGGATAAGAACGTTGTGGCAACGGTGAGGCAAAAGTACAACCTGCCCCCATCGTATCTGCTCTTTGTAAGCTCTCTTGAACCCAGAAAAAACATTGATCTTCTCGTGGATGCCCTGGCGGAAACAAAAACCGATATCCCCATTGTCCTTGTGGGCTGGAAAGGGTGGGGTGAAAAATCCTGGTTTGAGAAAATCAGAAATAAAAACCTTAAAAACAGGGTCTATATTACAGGCCATATCCCGGACCATGATTTAAGGGCTGTTTACACAGGCGCCCAGGCGTTGATTTATCCAAGTTTATACGAAGGGTTCGGCCTTCCCATTGTGGAGGCAATGGCCTGCGGCTGTCCGGTTATCTGTTCCAACGTCTCCAGCATGCCCGAAGTGGCGGGAGATGCGGCCGTTTTAATTGATCCGCGGCAAAGCAGTGAACTGGCCCAGGCCATTGAAACTGTTGTCCATGACACAGGCGCAAGAACCCTTTTGGCGGAAAAAGGAAAAGCGCGCGCCCTGGGCTTTACATGGGAATCCACTGCCAATCAAACCCTTGATGTATACAGGAACGCGGCAAGATGATTTCAGTTCAAAATATATCAAAGACGTTTAAACTGTACCGCAAGCCATCGGAACGACTTAAGGAGATTATATTCAGGCAGTGCCGCCACAAAAAATTTGATGCGGTTAAAAACCTGAGCTTTACGGTTCCCGGGGGGCAGACCCTTGGGCTTATCGGAGAAAACGGGGCTGGTAAATCAACGGTTTTAAAACTTCTCACAGGCATTCTCATACCGGACACAGGGACAGTTCATATATCGGGCAAAATAACGGGTCTGCTGGAACTTGGTACCGGATTCAACCATGAATTTTCAGGCATTGATAATATTATTCATAATGCAACATATCTTGGGCTTTCCAGGTCGGAAATTAACCGGAAGCTGGATGAGATCATCTCATTTACGGAGCTGGGGGATTTTATCCATGAGCCCCTTAAAACATATTCTTCGGGCATGATCATGCGTCTGGCCTTTTCCGTGGCCATTCATGCCGAACCCCAGGCGTTTGTCGTGGATGAGGCCCTGTCCGTAGGAGATGCCTATTTTCAGCAAAAATGTATGCAGAAGATACGGGAGTTCAAGGCGGGCGGGGGATCCATTGTGTTTGTTTCCCACGATATGAATGCCGTAAAGGTTTTATGTGATAAAGCGATATTATTGGATCGCGGCACAGCAATTGAATATGGAGAACCCGAAACCATCATCAATGCCTATAATTGCCATATTGCACGGCGTTCTGTATCAAATGATGATGTCAGGGCAGGGCGTTCACTCAACGGGTACGGCAGCCGGCAGGTTTTGATCGAATCCGTGACACTGAAAGATGAGCATCAAAACGAGACAAAGATCCTCATCAGCGGTAAACCGGCGGACATTGTAATAACCCTTAAAGGGCAGGCATCCATGGAAGATTTAACCCTGGGGATTGTCATACGGGATCGATTCGGACAAGACGTTTACGGCACAAACTCACATTATCTGAAAAAAAAGATTGATGTTCAGCAGGGCCGGACAATGGATATTGTCTATTCATTTGATCAGTTTAACCTGGGTCCGGGCAAATATTCGATTACTGCGGCAATCCACACTGGTGCAAGCCATGTTGATCAGTGTGTACACTGGGTTGATGGCTGTGCGGTCTTTGAAACCGTATTGGGGGATGAGCCTTTTTTTGCAGGCCTTATCCGGTTGACGCCCAAGTTGCATGTCAATGGAGACTAAGCGCATACCCTTTAATTATGTTCCCCAATTGTTTTCCCAGTACCTGCCAATCGTGGGACAACAGCCACTGTTTTTGTTTTGACATCAGGCGACTGGATATTTCACGATTATTGATCATTGTTTCAATACCTTGGGCCATGTGTTCAGGTGTTGTCCCCGGCAGGGTATAGACAACGTCCGACACATCTTCAAAGATATCCAGGGGGGTCACTGCGATGGGGCGGCCGGTGGCCAGCCCCGCCCTGACCGACGCACTGGAAGACTCCTGGGTGGTCTGGCAGGGATAAACAATGACATTCGCCCGGGATAGCCTGTTAAAAATCTCTTTTTCCTCCAGATACCTGTTATCCATGGTGATCTCATTGCCGTATGGACTCTCTTTGATCTGCTGCAGGCGCAGCCTTTGTTCCTCTTTTGAAGCTGGGGCGGCCGGATAGAGCGCGTTTAAAAGAAGCAGCTTGAGGTCCGGGTCCTTTTTTTTCAGGAGCTCAAAGGCGCAAATCAGTTCCCGGATGCCTTTATGGGGGAGCAGAAAGCCGTAGGCCGCAATCAGTTTTTCATCCACCTCTGCCTCAGGTCGATGCGTGGGAGGATGATCGGGTGCAGGAAACGATGCGCCCCCTGTACGGGCCAATGAATGGGAACTGACATCCACGCCATGGGGAAAGCGCATCACGTTTTCAACACAACCCATGGATTTGAGGTGATTCAAGTCGTGAACGGAATGAACGACCAGCCTGTGGGTATTGATCAGTGATGATTTTATCTGGGATAGGGATTTGGGGAGGTGGGGGGGCAGGACATCTGCCGTAGAGTGTAAAAAAAGGTAACAGCGTTTTTGATATCCTTTCATGGTATCTAAAAAGCCGGATAATGCGTTTAGATTGAAAAAACTGAAATTAAATTGAATCACGATATCCGTGATCCCAGCAGCAACAATTCTATGAACCAGTTGCTGCAGGTTATCTTTTTCGTCTGCTTCCCAACAGCGGATGACCTCAGGTCCATCCTGTTCAGTCAGATTAAGGGCGTTGTTTGCAAGTACCGTCACTTTTCCGACAGAAAGACAACGGAGTAAGTATTTTGAGTAGGATGCGATGCCGCAGCGTGTATTCCATGTCGTTACCCAGCCGATGCGCGGTTCTGTGGCTGGACAATTCTGATGGTCCAGGGCCTTAATTGCCTGGGTCAATCGTTTTGAAACCTGTCGCCAGGCGTAGTTTTTGAGGATATTTTCTTTGGCGGCTCGGGTTTTACGGGTTATTTTTTCAGCAGGCAGCCGGGATATATGTTCCATTTGCCTGGTCAGATCCCCAAGGTCCGGTTCCACCCAAACGGAATCGGGCAGTGCCATGTGGGTTTTGGCACGGCTGAATTTATAATCCGTCAGCCACGCTGTTTCATGGCTGCAAAAATCTGTTTGCCCGCCAAAACCCGTGGTGAGGACCGGCAGGCCGAACACCATGGCTTCGGCCATGGGCAGCCCAAAGCCTTCTCCACGGCTGGGCGCCACGAGAAGATCGCTGTGCCGGTACAGGGAAACAAGTTGACCCGGAGAGAGTTCATCTTCCACTAGAAGTATTTTCTTTTTGCTGTTCATTGTACCGTTATAAAAGAACAACTGAGACTGTTGTTCTTTTATCCACCCCGCTTTGTCCAACTGGCTGCGGATCGTATTGTGGGGATTGGGAAAGGTCTTGATAATAAGGGTAACTTCCGGACGGGCCCCGAAATCAGCTGCAGTAAAGGCTTTCAGCAGCAGGTCCGCGCCCTTCCGGGGAAAGCACGAAGAAATATGCAGCAGGGTATATCCGGGCGGAAACCGGAAAGGAAGCGGCTCCGGCGCGACCTCTTTTAAATGATCAGCCCCATTTCCCATGGTGACCGTGGGTACGGTGATGCCGTTATTTTTCAAGGTTCGGGCAACATAACCGGATACAGCCCCCACAAGGTGGAGCTGAATGTTGAATGAATCAATCCACTGCCCGGGAAAAACCGATTCCTCCCATGCATAGGGTGCAAGAATTTTCAAAGCGCCGTTCATCCCGCTGACCCTCGGGGGGAAAAGATTCCGGATGGCCAGATCCGCTTTTTCTTGCCTGACGCCACGGTTCCACATTTTTTTAATCCGGGGGAAATAGTTAAGAAACTTTTCATCCGGAGAAAAGTCCCCCCCTCCTTCGGTGGAATGAAGCTCAAGGATGAAACCTTGATCCTGAAGCGCCAGCGCAAGCTCACGGTTCACAAGCGCCAGGCTGTAATTGGAGTCAAACGGTCCTTCAAAGCTTATTTTCAGGGTGCTTTTTTTATCTGCGGCGGGGTGATGAAGGTCAATGGTATTGCGGGTGCCGGACAGCAGTGAATTTATAAATGCGTTGAGACCGGTTTTTAAATTTTCAAAGTCAAACCGGGAAAGGTTTGCCTGCTGTCCTTGTGCCAATCTGTGGCGCCATAACGGCTGGGTCATCAGGCGTTGCAATACCGCTGCAACATCGGCACTGTTTTTGTGGGATAAAATAAGACCTGAACCTGCAAGGGTGTGTCTGATATTGCTGCTGTCGTAGGCAACGACGGGCAGCCCTATGCTTGAGGCTTCTATGAGCGGGATGCCGAACCCTTCATGATCACTTAAGCTGACAAAAAGATCGGCTGCATGATAGTATCCCCAAAGGTCTTGATCACTGACTTTCCCGGGTAAATGGACCTGTTCCTGCAAGCCGTAGCCTGCAACCAGCTTTTTAATATATTTCAGATAAGGGGGGCTGGTGTTTCCTCCCACACAGAAAAGGTGAACATTTTTGTTACCCAGCCGGGCCAGTGCGTGGACCAGATCGTGCTGGCATTTATTTTCACAGATCCTGCCCACAAACAGCAGGTTAAAAGTGGTTTCATGCCGGTGAGTGATCTGCCGGGACTCAGTGGTTTTTTTTATGTTTTCAAAATCAATTAACAAAGGGATGACATGTACGTTTTCATACCCCAAGCCCTTTAACTCCTGGGCATTATATTCCGAATCGGCGATGATGCCGTCAAACAGACCCTGCCAGCCGGCTAACTGTTCCCTGCCTTGTTTCGTTGCATTGCTGTGGGCTGTTCCGGTTTCAAAATAATGGGCCGGGGTGATGTTATGGTAAACCATTGCCAGACGGTCGGCCAGACTAATAAACCACCCGGGGTCGGGCTGGGCCGCCGCATGGTGGAGTAGCAGGATATTGTTGCTGTTTTCTTGATAGGTGCGCCTTGGTCGGACAAGATTCTTTAATTCCGGATCTATATTATCAGCGTATATTTCAGATTCATACCCCAGGGAGGTCAGCATTCTTTTAATGAAAAAAAGGCTGTTGCTGACACCGTCTGCTTTGGTGATGGCCGGTGTATATTGATGAATGGCAATGGTCATTTTTTTGCCGGCTGCTTTGTCCCTGTTATCATATAGTCTGTGGCGCCGTAAACCATTGAATTAAAACGTTTTGCCACTTCACTGTCCTCCGGAACGCGCATGGTATCCTCAAAGGGGTGGAGAGGATGCACCGCTATTTCCGTGAATCCGTTGAATTCAAGGAGATGGCGGCTCAATTCCTTGGGGACCGGGGTTTTATGGGTGGGGTCCCTGTAAAACATATGGGTGGCCACATGGATATTCTCGGGGTTGGGGGTTTCTAAAATAACAGATCCGCCATGGGTGAGTACCCGGTAAATTTCATGTATCAGCATATTGAGTTTTTCAAATGGCAGGTGCTCAATGACATGAAAGGCTGTGATCACATCAAGGCTTTGATCAGGCTGCTGTTGCAGCCATTCCAGCAAATCGCTCTGCTCGGCTTGCAATCCATGACTGAGGCATTGGCTTATCATTGCGCTGTTCATGTCGATTCCGGTAACCTTGGCACAATAACCGGATATGATCTGAAGCCATTCTCCCCTGCCGCAGCCTAAATCTGCTGCCCGCATCTCTTTTTCCTTTGCAAAAAGAGGCTTCACCAAATCAACCGTGGCTTTGTATCGCTCGAGTATTTCATCCCGGCTTCCCCTGTAGGCTTGTTCCAGGGAAAGATAATAGTTATCTATTGCGTGCAGGGAAATGGCATCTATTTTATCCAGTACGGTGGGATCTTTTGATGCCCTTAACTCCTGCCTGACATCAAAAAAGAACTGGTCAAGTCTGCGCTGCTGGGCCTGGGCCTCCTGGTTCAGGAAAAAAAATAAATTGGATTTGATCTCTTCCACCTGGCGATTAAGAGAGAGTACGTCTTTTTTCATGAATGCAGGGTCTTTAGCATAGTTGAAAACCAACCGGCCAAAGGTGTGTATTGCCTTTATCCTGGATAACAGGGCATGCCAATTTTTCCATATAAGGAGTTGCTTTTTTTCCAGCCAGGAAAGTTGTACGCTTTTTTTATTGAGTTGGGCATATTCCGGGGAGAGCAGCAGGTTGGCAATAACGATTTTTCTGGCAACTCCGGCATCCAACCGGTGTTGCAAAAATTGCAGTTCATCGTCACTGGCCTGTCTGCCTAAAATTAATTGATATGCTTGTCTTAAAAAAGCCTGATCATCGTCAAGTTGATCGAGCTCAGACGTAAGTTCTTGAATTGTTTTTTTTATTATCATATTTTTCCTAAATCAAGCGTCCTGACATTATTGGGATTTTTAAATCTGGCTTTTCGTTACACAACCTGCTATACCAAAATTTTTTTTATATGAACCCAGGAAAATTATAAATTATAAACTATTTTGCTTTCTTTGACCATATTTAGGATAGCCCATGAAAAAAATTTATGTAGATTGTTCGTTCCTGCCGGAAAACCCTGAATTGAACACCGGCATTCAGCGGGTGGTGCGTGAAATCATGCGGCATATGGAACACCTTGCTACCGAAGATGATTATAAAGTGATCCCTGTGAATTTAAGTTATGGACAATTTGTTCCTGTGGATGTCAAGGATCTTTACCGAAAGAAAAAAAAGGAAAACATAGAACCAAGCCCGACATTTAAACTTAATACCAAAGAATTGGCTAAGAAGGGCGCCATGTGGTTTGTATTGTATCTAAAGCAGATTTATCTTGCTTTTCTTAATTTAATTGCCGCCATTCTATATCGCCCTGGGGTCAGGGCATTTCTCCTTGCGCCCCGGAATCGTTTCGGTTTGAATATGTTTATTGATAAAATCCTGATACAGCCGGCCAAGGCCCTTGTTAGATTGATTGCGATACGTATAAGACATAGGGATACCTCAGAATTTTTGCCAAAGAGCGGAGATGTCCTTTTACTATTGGATTCGAGCTGGCATATGGATATCTGGCCGAGTGTGGCCAAAGCAAAAGAGTCCGGAGCCAAAGTCATTGCAGTCCTCTATGATATTATTCCGGTTACCCATCCAGAGTTTTGCGAAGAACCCTTGATCCCTGCCTTTGGAAAATGGTTTGAGTCCGCCCTGAAATTTGTGGACGGCTTTATTGCCATCTCCGCCACGGTTAAAAATGATTTTTCAACTTTTGTTGAAAACAAATATGGTCCCGATCATGGAAAGAAACTTGATTTTTTCCATTTAGGCAGCGACTTTAATTTTACTGAAATCAACGAAGACGGCATTCGTGAGCAGGTTCGCCGGGTGTTTGATGAACGGCCCACATACTTGATGGTTTCGACCCTTGAACCGAGAAAAAATCACTCCTATTTGCTTGATACATTCGATGGGCTTTGGGCGAAAGGTATAGATGTGAATCTTTGTTTTATAGGCAGGGTAGGGTGGAAGGTAGACGACTTGCTTGAACGTATAAAAAGTAACAGTGAATATCAAAGGCGGCTGTTCTTCTGGTCCGATATTAATGACGTTGAACTTGCATATTGTTATAAGCATGCATCCATGTTGGTTTTTCCGTCATTCATTGAAGGTTTCGGGTTACCTATAATCGAAAGTTTGGGCCATGGCCTTCCGGTTCTGGCATCGGACACCCCGATCCATAGAGAAGTGGGGCTTGATCACATCGGTTATTTTGATCTGGCTCATCCCGGCTCCCTTGAAAAACAAATCGAGGGTATTGAAAAGAACGGTATCCCTGATGCTCTCAGGGTAGATCCCGATTATCGTTGGCTGGACTGGGAATCCAGCACCAGAATGCTGCTGGATAAAATTAACAAAATGCTGCTGACTTTTAAATAACACCAATTGATTTAACGATCAGGCGCTTGTAAATATCATTTGATTTTTGCAAAAGATCACCGGGGAGAGGTTCATTTATCCGGTGAAGGTAAGCGGTTAGCAAACCCCATCTACAAATCGTTAGCGTGCCATGAGAAGATGAGCCATCTTTTAATTAGCGGAGGTTCATCATATGTCAAAAGCAAACAAGAAAAATCAAAAGCGCACCCAATTCTGGAAGCACCATATTAAACAATGGTCTGAATCCGGCATGTCACAGAATGCATACTGTAGGCAACATGACTTAAGGCCCAACCAGTTTACATACTGGAAAAGCAAATTCAAAAACCAGACCCTTTTTCCAGAATTCGTTCAGCTCCCTTCAACACAAAGCACCCAGGTTCTAAACCTTTCTGAGCAAAAAGGATTAAGGCTGAATATAGATAACCGATTTCAGATCGAAATACCGGATGGATTTTCCCAGACAACCCTGGCCCAGGTACTCCAAGTATTGGGGAGGTGCTGATGTTTTCTCCCACCCAGAATTTAAAAATTCATATTGCACTTGGGAGCACTGATATGCGTAAATCCATTGATGGGTTATCCATACTTGTGAGTGAAACATTGAATTTAGATCCATTCTCAGGACACATGTTTGTATTCTGTAATCGGAAACAGAATATATTGAAAATCCTGTATTGGGATCGTAATGGATTCTGTCTCTGGCACAAGAGGCTGGAAAAGGATTGTTTTCAATGGCCCAAGTCAAAAAATGAGATTTTAACCATTGGCGCAAAAGAACTTTCCTGGCTAATGGACGGGCTCTCAATTCATCAGGAAAAAGCACATAAGCCATTAAAATATTCGGCTGTTTTTTGAAGAAAAAACTGTCAAAAACCGGGTGGTTATGGTATATACAACGCATGAATCAAGAGGCTTTTGCGAACATAAATGACGTTGAGAAATTAAAAGAAATAATGGCTTCTTTTGTCAGTGATTTTTCAGACAGAGAACACAATTATAAAGCCGAAATAAAAATTCTCAACGAGCAGATTAAAAGCCTTCTGGACCGACTTTTTGGCAAAAAGACAGAAAAAATTAATAAGGATGACGGTCAACGCTCCCTTTTCGATACTTTTGAACCGGATACTCCCATATTAGACGACGAGCCCGAAGAAATCAGTGTGCCTGCCCATAAGGGGAAAAAAACAGGGCGCAAGCCTTTGCCTGCAAACCTTCCACGGGTTGAAGTGATCCACGATCTGAGCGAGGAAGAAAAAACATGTGGCTGTGGTTGCATGAAATCGCGTTGTGGCCAGGAAGAATCTGAACAGCTTGAGATTATTCCGGCACAGATGAGAGTGATCAAGAATATCCGTTATAAATACGCATGTAAAAACTGTGAAGGTGTTGAAGATGACGGCCCGACAGTGTCCATTGCCAGAATGCCGGAACAAATGATCCCCAAAAGCATTGCAACCCCAGGACTTCTGGCTCATATCCTGACCGCCAAATTTGCAGATGCCTTGCCTTTCTACCGGCAGGAAAAACAGTTTCACCGAATTGGAGTAGACATTCACAGATCAAATATGTGCAATTGGGCAATAAAAGTGGCCCAGGGCTGTGAGATCCTGCTGGAATTCATGAAGGGTGAAATCCTTAACGGTCCAGTGATCAATATTGATGAAACAACTGTCCAAGTTCTGAAAGAACCGAAACGGTCAAAATGCTATATGTGGGTGTTCAAAGGAGGAACACCGGACAATCCCATTATTCTGTTCCAGTATCACCCAACTCGATCCGGGGATGTTGCCCGTAATTTTTTGAACGGCTATCAGGGTATTGTCCAAACGGATGGTTATGGTGCATATGACTTTCTTGATCATATTGAGGGAATCATTCATGTTGCCTGCTGGATACACGCACGTCGAAAGTTCATGGAGGTGGTCAAAGCTGCCGGGAATAAAGACGGCAAACCGACAGGAATCTCCGGCAAAGCCCTGAAGTACATCAGCAAATTATACAAAATAGAGAGAGAGGCCAAAGAACTTGGTTTGTCTGCTGATGGACTTTACCGGAAAAGGCAGGAACAAGCCTTGCCTATCCTTGATGAATTTAAAAAATGGTTGGATGCTCAAGTTGAGAAGGTGCCCCCCAAAAGCCTTCTTGGCAAAGCCATCAACTACACCCTTAATCAATGGCATCGGCTGGTCCTGTATACGGAAAGTGGTCTGGTAATGCCCGACAATAATGTGGTTGAAAATGCAATAAGACCCTTTGTGGTCGGTAGAAAAAATTGGTTATTTTCGTGTACATCCGAAGGCGCCAGGGCCAGTGCCTGCATTTACAGCCTAATCGAAACCGCCAAGGCCAATGGACTTGAACCTTATTGGTACCTCAAATTTCTTTTTGAAAATTTACCGGAAGCCATGACGGAAGACGAATTTAAAGCTTTGATGCCACAAAACGTGGATAAAAACTTGCTGGAAAACTATACAACACCCCGATAGGCTTAAAAAGGTGTGGTTCATACACCGCTTACTTTTGATCTGGCTCATCCCGGCTCCCTTGAAAAACAAATCGAGGGTATTGAAAAGAACGGTATCCCTGATGCTCTCAGGGTAGATCCCGATTATCGTTGGCTGGACTGGGAATCCAGCACCAGAATGCTGCTGGATAAAATTAACAAAATGCTGCTGACTTTTAAATAACACCAATTGATTTAACGATCAGGCGCTTGTAAATATCATTTGATTTTTGCAAAAGATCACCGGGGAGAGGTTCATTTATCCGGTGAAGTGCTTTTGTAAATGAAATTTTATCCGTGTAAGGGGAGAGGTTAATTTGTTTGGAAAGTTTTTCCCAGACCAGTTCACTCTTATCACACAGGTTCTCATAACTTAAGAAAACAGCCTGGGGGGGAAGATTGTTCATCAGATATGAATAGGTGTTTATCCAGATCGTAAGCCAGTAGCTTAAATCCTGCGTATTTTTTTCGTCCTCATTTGTTCCATCAAACAGGAAAGGCCTGTGATCTGCGCCGAATTCATGATGGGCCAGCCAGGTCATGTATTTTTTTGCAAAGGGATCATCCGAATGCTTTTTTAAAAATTTTTTATGCTGGTTCAAAAGTGAAAATGCCTGCTGTAAAGGGTCCCGGAAAGGGACAATGATCAAGGCATTGGGAAATGCACGGGCAATGGAATCCAAGCGTAGAATATTATTGTTGTTCTTGGATAAATAGCAGTTGTCAGGGGTGTTGTTTAAAATAAGACCAACAAAGGCTTTAAATTTATCTAAAATTTCATTGTCGGCCGTCATGGGGATCAAGCCGTTTTTTTTAATATAATCACTGCCGCAAAAGGTGCGCCAGAAAACCTCTTCAAGGGCTTCCGGGCTGTCATAATCGATTTTTAAGCCGTCCCCGTGAGCCCTTTCCTGCATCTCTGTGTCCTGCCGGGAGAAGCCGGCGATCTTGCGCCATAGGTTGGGTGCAAGAATAAAGGGCATGTCCCTGTATGTCAGGGAGGTGAATTTTCCGTTTTCGTATAGGGTGCGCATAAGAACCGTGGTTCCTGCACGTGCAAGCCCGGCAACAAAGAGATGGGATTTTTCCGATCTAATATCCGGGGAAAACAGCAGCCGTTCAACGTCAAACAGGGTTTCTCCCACAAAATTATTTCCCAACACCAGATGGTGGAGAAGTTTTGAGCCGCTTCCATAATCACCCTTGGAGGTGCGTGATACAATAAATCCAAATAAAGCGGCAATCATGGTGCTGACTGCAATGCCCTTGACAGAAGAGACCAGTTCAATGAATCGGCCATCCGTAAACAAGGAATATACTGAAAAGACAATAAAAGGAGAAAACGATAAAATCAGTAATCCAAATATTAAAATGGATTTTAAGAACAATTGCAGTGAATAGCAAGGAAGGACTTTTTCTTTCCAGTGATCGGAAATGCCGGGTGAGCGTATGACGTTAAAGATTTTTGCAACAATGTTTTGAAGGCTTTGAATGTGAGCAGGCATACTTGCCCATATAAATATGCATACAAAACCAATGGAACTTAATGATAAAAGAAACCAGGCCATTGGTACCTATTCCGGGGACTGGCGGTTCTCTTTTGGGGATGATTTTTTAATTTTTTTCAATACTCTTTTAATGGGGTACCACACCAGGGCAAAGACAGCGATACATAGTGAGCCCACAACCCCCAGGATCACACCGATAGTCCCTGTCGCAAGGCCCGGGCCGATATATGCCATGGCGCACACAGGGTTCATTACTAATAAAAAAATCGATAAGGCCATTACTGCTGATCGCATGCCAAGTTATCCTTCCATTTTAAATCTATTTCTTCCTGGGAAATATACCGTGTCCAGTGTATCGCACCCACCGTAGACGGTGATACGGCGTTCACATATTCCCATCTTACCTTATCTTTGGAAATACGCAAGATTCGGCTTTTATCACTCTCTTCAATGTAGGCATCACCGTTTGCCAATAATTTTAAACGCCCCGATGAGCCGGTGGCTATTTTATGTTCCGCCATTACCCCGGCATAGGGCTGTTCTATGCGGCCATTGTCTGCATCAAATAGATAAATATTTGACAGCTCTTTTTCAACAAATATCTGGCTGGTGTCCTGCTGCCGGATGATATCATTGCCAAAAATGCTGTACCTGCCGTCATCAAGCTGATTGATATCATGCTGACTTAACCATGGCCCTGTTTTCAACCATTTAATTTTTCCGGTTTGCGGATCAAACAGCAGGACGGTTGACAAATGGCGGATACTCAGGGCGACATCTCCGGTTTGCGCCTCATTCAGATCTTTTAATATGGGCTGGGCATCGTTTAAGTGGATTCGGTCTGTCTCGAATCTGCCGACACCGTATATCAAGCCGCGATATCCGTTTTTCAGCAGTATGTCTGTGACGGAATATTCGTTTATGATTTTTCCGTCCAGTGAAACAATGGCAAATCCGTCATCCCTTATGGGCAATACTGTTTCCGGAACCTGGGGAGTCATGACAAGCGGAACCACTATATTGCCGTCCGCATTCAGTTCAATTGAGTGGTGAAAGTGGCGGTCGTTCACCCAGATCAGTTTACTGCAGGCGTTAATTCTTACCATGGGCCCTTCACCGCTGGTAAAAATTAATCCGCCGTCCTTTAAGAGGAGCGGGTGCTGGGCCCGGTATTCCTTGACTGAATTGGCACCGGTTTGTTCCACCTTTGATCTCTTAAAAATGTCATCCAGCGGGGGCACCCAGGTGTGTACAATTTTTTTATCACCAATGGAGAACAATTGGACTATAACCTGACCGTCGTTTTTGCTGTATCTTGGCATCAGCAGGTATCCGGTATCGTGGAAGGTTGAATCCCTTAACTTAAAACCGGAAAAATCAAATTGTGTGGGCCGCTCCTGAATATCCAGTAAAATTTTTTCCTTTACGGTTTTGGGTGGGCCGTCTTTAAAGGTCAAAAAGGCGTGTAAGTCCCAATAAATGACCTCAATCTGTTTCCAGGGAAATATGTGATAGTGCCCGGCCGCAAGGCCCCAGACAAAAAATCCGACAGACACTAAATACAACAACGCAACAACTCTGACAATTTTTCCTTTGTTAAACATTAGAACACAAATCAGTCTTCATATTTGGGGAGGGTACGATTTAATTCAGACATAGTTATCATAGGGTGGAAATATATCACAAGGTTTTTAGGATTCGCAAGGTGAATATTCGGAGGAGTCCCACCTTTTACATAGGCGCTTGGTAAGAAACAATTCGCATTGGACAATATGTTGGGACGTATTACAATCCAAATGGTATAAGTTGAATTTATTCTCAGAGGGGGTGTTTCATGCATTGTTTTGATGTTTCATTATCTATCATATGTCCATGTTTCAATGAGGAAGGTACAATAAAAATGTTTTTGGAGAAATTAATTCCGATAATGCAAAATGTTCAACGGCCATATGAAATTATTTTTATTAATGATGGCAGTACAGATAATACTCTGAATGTACTGTTAAAAGCAAAATCAAAAAATCCTCAAATTCGCATTTTAAATTTATCTAGGAATTTTGGAAAAGAGGCTGCATTGACTGCTGGACTTGAGCATGCAATGGGTGAAGTGGTCATTCCCATAGATGCAGATTTACAGCATCCGCCGGAAATTATAATCGAATTTATCAAAAAATGGGAAGACGGATTTGATGTGGTCGTTGGTAAGCGTACAGTCCGAACCGGAGAGGGGGTTATCAAAAAATTAACTGCCAAATACTTTTACAAATTTCATAATCAAATTTCCGATGTTGAAATTCCCTACAATGTCGGTGATTTCAGATTAATGAGTCGAAAAGTTATTGAAGCACTCAAAAGATTACCTGAAAATCAGCGATTTATGAAAGGGCTTTTTGCATGGGTCGGCTTTAATACTGCTGTTGTCGAATATGAACAGGCGCCCAGAGCTGCAGGAAAAACCAGTTATAACGGATTGAAATTATGGGATTTTGCTTTGGACGGTATCACAAGTTTTAGCACTCTGCCGTTAAGAATTTGGATGTATATTGGTTTTTTGATTTCCTTTTTATCATTTCTTTACGGTAGTACGATTGTTATCAACACGCTTATTTTAGGAGTGGATACTCCCGGCTATGCATCAATGATTACGGTTATTTTATTCTTAGGCGGGATCCAGTTGATTGGAATAGGTATTTTAGGTGAATATATCGGGCGTATTTACAAAGAAACAAAAAAACGGCCATTATACATTATTGAAAAAGAATATTAGAAATGTTTTTTTTGAGAATCAGGTTGGTTAATTATTTTCTGATTGGTGGTGTTTCAACTTTAATTCATTTTTTGATAGCATCGCTGTGTATTTATATGATTCATGATTCTTTACTTATATCAAATGTCATTGGTTTTCTCATTGCATATGTGCATTCTTATATAATGCAGTCAAAGGTTGTTTTTAATCAAGAAATTTCACCGATTAAAGCAGTAAAGTACTTTATAGTGCAATTCGGCGTATTGATCGTTTCCATATATGTGTCCGACTTACTGAGTGACTTTAATAATTATATAAAGACAATTGTTATCATCATTATTATGCCGCTTATTACATACACAGTTCACAAATTTTGGACATTTAAGGAAAACGGGTTATGAAAAATATTCGTCAGTTCCTTTATCTGTATTTCCCATACATATTGATTGGTTTTGTTTTGTTACACAATTTAGGTGTATATTATTCTCATTCATATCCTTCAGATAAACTATTTGATTCAGACTGTAATTATTTGCCGACTTTATATAGAGATTTATTTGTTAATGGTGGGAATTACAGTGATTGGTATGGTTCTGCAGCTCCTTATTATTTTCCGGACATGCTGGTATATTTTTTCTCAAATTTTATTACCGGTAATTTCTATCACGCCATCCCGCTATCTTTTACAATTTTTTCAATTCTGATTTTAATATCAGTATACAGAATTAATCGTAATTTTTTTGATCATATTGCTGCGTTATACATGACCGTACTCCCAGTTTCATTTTTCTATATATTTCCAACTTATGTATATTCAATGCAGTTTGCAACAGTATTTCATTATGGAGAGTTCATTATTGCTCTGCTGTCAGTCGGTCTGATTCTGGCGATGCTTCGTTATCCATGGAAAAAAACGAATTATGTACTGTTGATCTGTCTGTCAATTTTGACAACGGCTTCAGATAGTATGTATATTTTACATTTAGTTTTGCCAACATTGGTTACCCTTTTAGTACTATGGTTGGTGAAGATGGTGCATCATAAGCAGGTATTCATTATTTCAGCTTCACTCATTATATCCATGTTTATGGGTAAAATTTTGAGCGGTATTATTACCATCAATCAAAGCAACTATGCTAAAGCGATTACATTATCCACAAAACATTTATTTGTGAATATTTCTAGAATATTAGAGATAATTCAACTGTCTTTCAATGAATATCCTCTTAGTTCTTTGTTGATCTTGGCAATGTATATTTTGATAACATACTTGCTTCTGAAGTATGTCAGAAATCCTAAGCTTGAAGCTGATCAACCTGGATTAGATAGACTGCTTTTCCTGTTTATATACCTGATAGTAACGCTGTTTGGGAATATATTGGCACTAAGCTTTATTTATCCGAATAAAATCTATCAGCATTACATGATTCCGGTTTTTTTACTTCCGATTATTCTAATACCTGCTGTTTTATATTGGACAAGGTTTCATTTAAAGAGCAAGTTGTTTAAACGGAGCTATGTCACTTTTTCATTTTTGATGGCATTTGTTTTATTGTTTCAAACCTATACAAAATTTAATGATGTCTCCTTTAAAAATGAATACTATCCTGAAACAGTTGCTTGTATCGATAGCTTTATTGAAAAAACGGGAGCAAAGCACGGAATTTCTGAGTATTGGGACAGTAAATATACTCATTTGTTAAGTAAAAATGATATTACGATAGCTCAGTACACCTTTGATCTGACAAGATTTGAAGCAGTTAATACCATCGCTTGGTATAAAAATTATTATGACTTTGCTCTGATTAAAAATAATTCATTAAACAAGAATAAGATTCTCTCTTTAAACGGTAAGCCTTCGGCTGTTGTAAAGTGCTTTGATACTGAGATTTTGTACTATGAAAACAAAATGGTGATAAATGACACATTAAGCAAAGCTCCCTATCAAAACTTACCGGAAATACAGGATGAAACCATCGGATTTAATTCATCGGATGTGGTTTTTAGTGGGTGGTCTTATAATGAGACGCATCACAGATGGTCACATGGGAAACAGTCTCTAATTTTGTTTAGAATCAACCCTGATCATATTGAGGGCAAATTGAATCTACATATTGGGACATTGGGGGTTCAGCATATACATATACGCATGAATGATTATGAAATTTATTCCAACTCTTTGAATTCAGCAGATAAAAAAATAAGCATCCGTTTCAAATCGAATATTCTTTTCAAGGAGCAGACAAATATCCTCAGTTTTGAATTTCCGGATGCACGCCTTCCCAATACTGATGATAAAAGAATGTTAGCGATGTTGATCAGGTCGCTTATCATTGAGTAAGTGTGCAAATATAAGGCGATGCTATATAATCCAATTGAAAAGATTTACCAACGTTAGACGAGTGCTGGATAAGCTTTTCCACATGTTGACAATTTATTTTGAACAATTAGAATGCACAAAACAAAAGAATCCATTGATGTAGTCGCTGTTAACTGGGTGCCATTCACGAATGCTGTTTAATTCATATCTGTTTATTTTTGTTTTTTTACCCGTCACTCTCGCCCTGATTGTTGCGGGCCGCTATTTGTATGGGGCCCGGGGCGGGTTAGCCTGCATTGTTTCAGGTTCACTTGTTTTTTACGGGTACTGGAACCCTATATTCCTGGTGCTGCTCCTGGGCTCGATCTTGGTTAACCACCAAATCGGACTTCGGATCATGAAGACGCCGGGGAAACATCCTAAAACATGGCTCTTGGTCGGAATTTTCCTGAACATGGGCGTACTCGGGTATTTTAAATACTGGAATTTTTTTTTAGTCTCCCTTGCCCAGGTATTACCCTTTGATCCAAATATTCACCCCCTTGTCCTGCCCTTGGGTATTTCCTTTTACACCTTTCAGCAGATTGCATTCCTAGTGGATGTTTATCATAAAAAGATCAAGCGCAGCTCCTTTTTAGAATATATGGCCTTTGTCTCTTTTTTTCCGCAACTTATCGCCGGTCCCATTATACGTTACAACACAGTTCACGGGCAGTTTATCTCCCCTGAATGGCTGAGATGGAACAATGAAAGTTTCGCCACAGGCCTGTCTCTTTTTTCATTGGGCTTATTTAAAAAAACAGTTCTGGCAGATCAACTGGCGGTATTTGTGGGGCCGGTTTTTGATGCCGGTGCGCGTGGGGATGTCGTTTCGGCTATGGCGGCATGGACGGCAACCCTGGCCTATACCTTTCAATTGTATTTTGACTTTTCAGGATATGCAGATATGGCCCTTGGACTGGGTGCCATGATGGGCATCCGGTTGCCGGACAATTTTAACTCTCCTTATCGGGCTCATAATTTCATTAACTTTTGGCAGCGATGGCATATCAGCCTCTCCCATTTTTTTCGGGATTATCTGTATATTCCCCTCGGTGGCAGCCGGTGTTCTTTTCCCAGGCATCTTAACAATCTAATGATCACCATGCTTCTTTGCGGATTGTGGCATGGTGCCGGATGGCAGTTTGTTTTCTGGGGTGGGATGCACGGGCTGTTTCTGATGCTGGACCATCTGAGGGAATCCCGATTTCCCAAATTACGGCTGCCCCGCCCATTGGGCGTTCTGGTGACATTTTTGGTAATTGCCCTGCTATGGACAGCTTTCAGGGCCGTCAACATGGGCACCGCCTTGTACCTTTATAAAACCATGTTCTGTTTGAGCGAATTTTTGAAATCAGTGCAATTATCTTTTCCAACGTTCGACATAGCCAACTTTATCACGGCCGGATCAGGATCAGCCCCATACTGGCTGATCCTGTCCGCCCTGATCGTGTGGGGGCTTCCCAATACTGCGGCGTGGTGTCGCTTATATACCGAAAACAAGGGAGCATTTCCTGTTGTTCAGGGAAGAACAAAAGCCATTGTGGCAGGCATGCTGTTTTTTGTTTCTTTGAAGGTGCTGGCCGGCACCGGCAGCAGTGAATTTCTTTATTTTAATTTCTAAAGGGCCACAACACAGATGAAAATTATCGTTGGATTTTTCGGAGGATTCTGCGGCGCGGCTCTCTTATGGATCCTGCTGGTTATGGGGCAATTGGGCAACGCGACCCCTGACAGCCAGTGGGTGCGGCAGGCCTATGCGTATAAGCGGGCCCTATGCGACAAAATTTCAGGGTCCAAGATCGTGATTGTCGGCGGATCTGCCGCACTTTTTTCTATCAACTCCATTGCGCTGCAGGAGCGATATCACCGACCTGTTATCAATTTAGGGGTCAATGCAGGAGTTTCACTGCCTTATATACTTGAACAGGCAAAAGCCGTCCTTACCCCTGGCGATACCGCCCTGCTTCCTCTGGAATATCCCCTGTATAACTATAATTATACGATCAATCCGGTTATGGTGGATTTTTATCTTTCTGAACCCGGGCTTCTGGCAAAACAGGCGTGGCAGCTTCAGTTAAAATTATTGTTCGCTGTTACCCCCGAGCGTCTTATCCAGGGGTATCGGGGGATTCCCAGGGGATTCTCAGTTCAAGGGCTGTACGGCCCCCACCACATGAATGCCCATGGTGACCAAACCCACTCTGAAGTCGCAAGACAGTCCGAGAATCAAAAGGCAATCGTCAATTCACTGACTCCCCGGTACTATGGTAAGAATTTTTCAAAAAAAAATGAAGCCTGGAACCTTTTGACCGCTTTCCAGCACTGGGCTGACAGCCGGAACATTTGCCTGATATTCATCCCACCAGGTTTTCTATTTCAACAAGCCTATATAACAGATCCGGTGGAAAACCATTTTTATACCACGCTGCCCGCCCTTGCACGGAAAAAGGGGTTAACATACCTTGGCCGTCCCCTGGAATATATGTTTCCCCCCGACTACTATTTTGATACCCCCTATCACCTGACTGCCGAAGCAAGGCAAATATACACAACCCGAATCATCGAACTGATAGGACCGATCATGAATAAGGAAATTATTCACTCGCACGTTCAACGTATTCCCGGGTCCGGGTATCGATTTTAATCAACTGATTTTCATCGACAAAAGGAGGCACCTGGAGTTCAAACCCGGTTTCAACCGTGGCCGGCTTGGTGTCGCCAGTGGCCGTATCTCCCTTGGCCCAGGGTTCGGTGGAGGTGACTCGCAGGATTACAAAGTTGGGAAGTGTAACGCCAATGGGTTTCTGGTTATGCAGAAGCACGGTGCACAGGGTGTTTTCTTTGAGCAGATCCACGTTCTCTCCGATCTGTTCCTTAGTCAGCATGACTTGCTCGTAAGTGGTTGAATTCATAAAGCACCATCCATCCCGGTCTGAATACAGGTATTCCATATCCGCCTCTTCCAGGTCAACCTTTTCAAATTTATCACCGGAACGGTAGGTTCGTTCAAACTGGGAACCTGTGATCATATTTTTAAGTTTGCATTTATACAGGGACTGCCCCTTGCCCGGTTTTTTAAACTCAAAACCGACAATTACATGGGGATCTCCGTCAATATCGAGTTTAAGCCCTTTTTTCAAATCACTGGCTAAGTACATCCAAATCTCCTTAAAATTATAAAAAATAAAAGCCAACCCCTTGGGAAAGTAAGGGTTGGCTCAAAAATTATTCAATATCCTCTTTTCCTGTGTAAAATTTTAACTCAGAGACTGCCAGCTGGTAATCCAGCGTGGCACGGGTTTCGTTGGCCTGGGCACGCAGCAGCCGGTCCTGGGCATCCAAAAGGGAAGGAATCGTCGACAATCCAGCTTTAAGCCGGTTTTCTTCAACATCATAATATTCATTGGCTGCGGTCAGGCCTTCGGCACAGCTTTTAATTCTCTGCTTGGCCTCGTTCATTGAATAAAGGGCATTGTAGATACCCGTTGCAATGGCATTTTTGGCATCTTCAATAAGGGCGCTTATTTTTTGGGCTTGCGTATTGTATTTTTCTTTTTCATACCAGGCCCTTCCGCCGTCAAACAGGTCCCAGGATGCCGTCACCCCCCCTGACCAGTAGCGGTTTGTTTTATTCTGTTCCACCCACTGCTCGTATTCATCGTCACGGTCGTAATATCCGACATCGAATTTTACCGTGGGTAAATATTTCCCTATGGCAATTTTTGCATTTTTGTCTGCAATTTCAAGCTGATAGGCAAGGCTTTTTATGTCCGGCCGATTTTCAAGGGCATATTTTAAACTGTCATCAAAGACAGGCTCCGTTGCCAGCAAAGGGTTCAACCGTCCGGAAAATTCAATGGCCGGATCCATCGTCTGATTCATCAGGGCGAATAATTCCACCCGCTGCCTGTTCACATCATTTTTGGCTATTTTGTAAAGATCCTGGGCATCGGCCAAATCCACCCGGGCCTGAAGCACATTCACCCAGGGCACCAGCTCTCTTTTTAAAAAGGCTTCAGCCGATTTAACACTTTCAGTCAGGCGGTTGACGGATTCCTGGGTTGTGATCACATCCTGTTTGGCCTTCATCAGTTTGTAAAAAGTGGTTTCGATCCGGTAAGCCAGCTCCATACCGGCAAGCTCCATTTCGGTTTTGGCCAGCTCTTCCGAAATACGGGCACGCTGGTAGGTGTTTGTAATGCGTGAGCCTGCATAAAGAATCTGGGTCAGTCGAATGCTGAAAGAGCGGACATCTTTGTCGACATAATCGGGGTCAGAAGATCCCTTGGCACTGATACTTCTGATGGGGGTCATCGAGTACGAGGAGGAAACAGAAGGCAAAAAATCAGCCCTGGCTTCCTTGATGCCGTGGGTGCTTATATCAACGTCAAAGCGTGAAGCCTTAAGGGACGGGTTGTTTTCCATCCCTGCCTTCAAGCATTGCGCCAGGGTCATTTTCTGTTCTCCTGCCCAGGCCGGACCCGTCGCAGCCCCCAAAAAAAGCGTCAACATCAATCCAAAACCAATATAAGAACCAAACCGTTTCACGTTGCTACTTAGCCTCCGATTGTAATTTAATCATCCAAGATGTCCAAGAATGAACATAAGTATCAGACATTTCCTTTGACCGCAAGTCTATCCAGGATTCAAGGATATCTTCCCATTGTCTTGAAGAGAGCTGTATAATATTTTTTGTCTCATCGGAGATGGGGAAAAAATCATCGCCTCGGCATATTTCCTTGTGATGCAAAATTACCATATCGAAAATGGACCTGATATAGAACAGGCGGGCTGCAGTGCGTAGGGGAAAGTCTGATTTGACGGCCCAGTGCCTGAACCTTTCAAGGGATTGCTGGGGCAATGCAACCATCTGGGAGGTGTCGTCGGTGGTGCATATTCTGAAAATATGGGCAAGGTGCCTGCGCAGGGGGACCGGCAGGTCGTCAAACCATTGTAAAAAAGCGTCCAGGGGTGTAATCACAATATCCTCATGTGCTTATGTACTTACCGGGCCATGCGTTGATTCCCCCCAAAAAAAGTCAAACAGAATTATTTAAAAAAGGAGAGCAGCGCGTGAAGGTTGGTCATGGGATGGGGCGGGCATCCCGGGATAAACAGATCCACCGGCAGGATCTTATCCAGCCCCTCGGTAATTTCCGGGCTTCCGGTGAACGGGCCGCCGCTGATGGTGCATGAGCCTACGGCAATGACCACCTTCGGCGCCGGTGTGGCCTCATAGGTCTGGAGCAGGGCTGTTTTCATGTTTCTGGATACTGGGCCCGTGACCACAATCCCATCGGCATGACGGGGAGAGGCGACAAAGTTTATGCCAAATCTGCCCAGATCGAAAAACGGCGTGGCCAGAACGTTGAGGTCAGCCTCACAGGCATTGCATCCGGCCGCTGACACCTGGCGAAGTTGCAGGGAGCGTCCAAACAATTTTTTAAAATGCTGCTTGGCGTGTTCGGCCAAAGCAGGCAGATCACCTGATGTTATCAGATCAGCCCGTTGAGACGTTGAAATTTCATAGTCATTGGTAAACTTGATCTGTCCGTTTGAGGTGTTCTCACAGGTCCCGCAAAATACGCACCGGCCCATGTCGATCTTTTTATTCTGCACATCTATGGCGTCCTGGGGGCAGGATGCGGCACATGCTTTAAGGATTGCCGTGGAAATATTATCCTGGATAACGGGTCTGCCTCGGTAGCGGGGAAATACCTTGACCTTTTCTTCGGGATACCGGTTGGTCCGGCAGCCTTGTTCAAATCTGTTTTTCAGTACACTGAGCATATAATGTTCTCCGCTTTTTTAAAGATCAAATCCGCAATAGGATAGATTGAAGCTTTTGTTGTTTAAGGGGAAATCCGATATCCCGGTATCTCTGAGCGCCATGGCCAGACCGTTCCAGTTGTGAAAGGAAGGATCCTTGATCTTGTACCTTAGGATTTTTCCATTTTCATCGGTCAGAACAGCATGGGAGACTTCCCCCCGCCAGGCCTCATTCAGGGCCACGGAAAAGCTTGAAGCCGGCAGGTCGTAGGCCATGCCATCGCTTACACACCGGGTTTCGACGGGGATGGCGGCCAATGATTCAATTATTTGAAGAGACTGGTGGATTTCATCATACCTGACCCGGGCCCTGGCATAGACGTCACCCGTGGCTTTTTTATTTTTCGGTATGTCGATGTGCGGGTAGTGTTCCGTGGGGAAACACCGTCTCACGTCGTAGGCCATGCCGCTGGCCCGGCCGGCAGGCCCCACCAGCCCGAGATGATCGGCATCTTCATGACTCACGGCTCCGCATCCCTCAAATCTGGCCCGGACGGTGACAGCGTTGAAGAGAAGCTCCAATACGTGTGTCACTTCGGGCCGAAGTTCTGCCAGGCGATCGTTGAGCACTCTTCTTATCTCATTGGACAGGGAAAACCGGACCCCACCCGGCCGGACCAGGCCCTTGCCGAATCGGTTCCCGCAAATCAAGAGGGATAAGTTGAGAAAATCTCCTCTGATCCTGCCAAAATAGTTGGCAGGCGGCAGAAAGGCAACGTCGCCGCTAAGCGCTCCGAGATCTCCGATGTGGTTTGCCAAACGTTCCAGTTCAAGGGCAATGGTTCGGATGACCTGCGCCCCCTGATCCGGTTGAATTTCGGTCAGTGCCTCCAGGTTCTGGGCCATGCACAGGCTATGGCCGATGGTCGTATCGCCTGCAATGTTTTCCCCAAGGATGGGAAGCCGCTTGTCCGGGACCTGCGTAAGCTGTTTTTCAATGCCCCGGTGCTGGTATCCCAGTTGGATTTCCAGGTGCAGGACACGTTCACCGATGCAGTTGAACCTGAAATGGCCCGGTTCGATAACCCCGGCATGGACCGGCCCCACAGCCACTTCGTGGATCTCCTCGCCCTCTACCTGGTAATACGTATAATTTCCCGGGATGTCCTGAGTGTAGTCATTGCCGAACACATCAGCCGTCCCGTCGGAGTAATTGGGATGGTATCGGACCATTTTTAGCCAGGGATGGCCCTGGGGGCGGATGCCGTATTGCTCTGCCATTTCCCGTTCAAACAGGTGAAAAGGTTCGCAGATTCGGGTGAATGAGGGATAGGGGTCCGGCACATCACAGCCGGCCACAAAAAGTTTGTCGGTCCGCAACACCGCCAAAAGTTTTAAACGGTTCTTGTCCGGGTAGGCAAAATACTGAACAACTTTTCCTCCGTCGGTCACCATGTCCAGGGCCTGGGTCCGGAATTCATCAAAAGAAAGATGGGGAATCTCCTTTCGACAGACTTTTTCGGCGTTTGAAATCTGTAAAAAAGCGTTGCTCATCTAAGTCCTCCGCCAATGGCTGATATCGCATCGGATATGGTTTGATTCAATGAATCAGGTATAAAGAAACACAAGATCAGTGAAGTCAGGAGTAATAAATACTGGGGCAAGACCATACTGGCCCTTTCTTGAATTTTAATTTCCGTGCTGCATTCTTCAAAACAAATTTTCATAACCTGATTGCCAAATCCTGCAAAAATAACGCACAGACTAAGGATGAAAACGGTGACAGCCACATAGGAACCGGACCTGAAGGCGGCAATGATAATGCAAAGTTCCCCGATAAAAATGCCGAAAGGCGGTAAACCGGAAATCCCGGCAAATCCTGCAAAAAAGGCCACAAAGGTTCGGGGCATACCCTTGACCAGGTTTCCGGTATTTTTGATCAGCCGGTTTCCGTATCCCAAAAGAATATTGCCCGAGGAGAGAAACAAAGAGGACTTGATCAGGCTGTGATGGAGCATGCAGATCACCGCACCATATACCCCTAAGCCGCCCACACCGGTTCCGAATGCAATGATACCCATATTCTCGATACTGGAATAGGCCAGCATCCGTTTGTATTCGTTCTGTTTGAGTATAAAGGTGGCTGCGGCCAAAATGGATAACAGGCCGAACACCATGAGAATTCCGCCTGAAAAATCTTCAAGTCCTGCCGCCACCATAATCTTATTGGTTTTGAAAATCCCCAGATAAGCGCAGTTGAGCAACACCCCTGACAAGAGGGCCGATGCAGGACTCGGGGCCTCACTGTGGGCATCGGGCAGCCAGGTGTGCATGGGCGCAAGTCCCATCTTGGTGCCGTATCCCACCAGGATAAAGACAAATCCGGCCTTGAGCCACAATGGATTCAGGGTTTTGGCCACCCCGGCCAGGGCGGAAAAAGACAGTGGCGTATCTGTATTTCCCTGGCCCATGGAAAAAGCCACCAGAACAGACCCCAAAAGGGCCATGGCAATGCCCACCGAACAGATGAGAACATACTTCCAGGTTGCCTCAAGGGAGGCTGCCGAGCGATGGGTGTTGATCAAAGGGGCACTTGCCAGAGTTGTCGCCTCAATGGCGATCCACATAACCATGATATGGTCGGACAGAGTGACCATGGTCATGGTGGATAAAAATACCAGCATGGCGCCGGTAAAAAGCCTCTCGGACTGGATCTTGCTTTCTCTGAGAAAGCCCACGGTGTAAATGGATATCAAAAAGAACAGCAGGGAGATTACCAGCAGGGAGAGCATACCTTCGGGCGTCACTGCAAAATATTGATCGAAAATCGCGCGGGGTTGATCTCTCCACAGCATCAACGAAAGCGTTAAATGAGCCGCTCCGGTCAGTACCAGCAGGCACCGGCCAATAATTTTGGGTAGAAAAAATGTGCCAAGACCGGTAATAAAAGGGGTCAGAAATACTATTTCAACCATACTCTAATCCTTTAACGTTCTGAGCAACGCCGTATCCACGTCGTCAAAGGTCTGTTTAATATTACGGAGGATCACGGCCATAATCATAACTCCGGCCAGAACGTCCAGCAAAATACCGAATTCAACAATATGGCGGGTACTGACGGACAAACCCGACCCAAGCAGGTGAATCCCGTTTTCCATCATGATATAGCCGATGACCATGGCAATGGCGTTTCTCCGGGCCATGAGCAGAAACATTCCCGTTGCCAAAAGGGCAATGCCTGCAGGCTCCAAAAGTTTAAACCCGTTCACGGATCCGATATCCAGGCGTCCGGAAATATAGGTCGCGCCGATAATCACCGCCAGACCGCACAAGATGGAGGCATGATATCCCACAATGGGCTCAACGACTCTTCGGATGGTTCCCTTCCTGATGGCCACAAAAATACTCAAAGGGATAATAATTCCCCGGATGAGCAGGGTGGCCAGGGTAAACACCGTGCCGCCGCCACTCACATGATCACCAATGAAAAAGGGAATAATTGAAATCACGACGCCCTGGAATCCCAGCAGTTTGATCAGTATCAGGACCCGGTCGGTGGCGAATGAAAACAGAACTGACAGCAGCACAAAGGACAGAATTATGTCCACTGGATTGTACATCATTTTACAAACTCCAAGGTGATGATGGTTGCAAAAAAGGCCAGGGCAAAGGAGGTCAGCACAAATTTTGGCACCTTGTCCATCCGGTACCTGGCAGTTATCGACTCTGTTACACCCACAGCTACGTAGACAATCAGAAGGCCTGCGATATACATTACTATCGGGAATCCGAATATCGCGGATTCAAAGGGAACAATCATCCTTGAAATAATGGTGGAATAGAACATGAGCTTGCAGAAAGAGCCGAGTTCAATAAGCCCGAAATCCGGGCCGCTGTGATCCAGGACCATGACTTCATGGATCATGGTCAGTTCCAGGTGAGTGGCCGGGTCATCCACCGGAACTCTGGAATTTTCAGTCAGCAGAATGATAAACAACGAGAGTACAATGAACACCAACGGTGCGCCTGCCAAACGCCACAGGTTTTGGGTGCTGCTGCCTGCAAAGTAGGCGGACAATTGCAGCTCCCCGGTGATCCGGTAAAAAAAGATCAGGATCATAAACATGGCAGCCTCACAGATAATGGGAAAATACGCTTCTCTGGCCGCGCCCATACCTTCAAAGGGAGATGCGGTATCCATGGCCGCCGCAATGGTGAAAAACCGGCCAAGCCCCAGAACATACAGGACGAAAATTACATCCCCGTTAAAGGAGAACACGGGATTGAACCCTGCAATGGGCAGAAACATGAGAACCGTGATTGAGGCGGCAAGGGAGATCACCGGACCCAGCTTAAACACGAAGGTGGTGCTGCTGCTGTAAACCGATCCCTTTTTAAACAGTTTGATCAGGGTGTAGTAATTGATCAAAATGGGCGGTCCCTTTTTCCCCCCGAAAAATGCCTTGATCTTGAGGATCAGGCCTGAAAAAAACGGTGCTGCCAGAATGGCTGCAAGCCAGAGTGAAATGGATTGAATCATGGAATTACTCCTTAACGCTATTAGCCTTTAGCTGCTGTTGTGTTCATATAAAAAAGAGCAGCAATACAATTGCCAGCAAAATATATCCGATATAGAGATGAATATCCCCGTGCTGCATCCACCGAAGCTTGTCAAACAGGTAAAAAACAGGACGGACAACCGCATTTTTCATGTGAAGTTCTGCAATGTCGTTGACATGGCTGTGGTAATGGGTTTTTAACGGAAACCGTCCCTTGATGGGCGGATGGTCCTCGGACAGCGGTGCAGCGGCACTGAAAAATTCTAAAATGGACCCGGCATAGGAAGATCCCGTATACTGCATTTTAACCGTTGGCTGGGTAAAGCCGCAACCCCATGTTCCGGATGTCGGGGTCGTTTTATTTTTGTAGTAGATTGACCGGATGCCCATGACAATCAGGACAATCACAAAGAACAGCAGGGCCGCAAAGGTGATGTTCCCCGTTATCTGACCAAAGGGCTCTACAGGTAACCGGGCGTAGTCAAGGCCTAACGCCTGAACTGCCGTTAAGGCCATTTGGATGAACACCTTTGGAAACACACCGATGATGACGCAGGCTGCCGCAAGGACGCCCATGGGAATCATCATGGCCAAGCCGTTTTCTTTGGTATTTTCGGCGGCTTTGGTCCGGGGTTCTCCCTGGAAGACCACCCCGACGACCTTGGTAAAACAGGCCAGGGCCAGTCCGCCGATAACGGCCAGGCTGATGATTGCAAATACGCTCATGGCAAAGCTTATGGACCCCAGGGGGATGGCCTTGAAACTGCCCATATAGATGAGAAATTCACTGACAAATCCATTAAAGGGCGGCAGGCCACAAATGGCCAAAGAGGCGATGATGAATGTGCTTCCGGTAATTTTCATGCCCTTGAGCAGTCCGCCCAGGGCGTCAATGGACCGGGTGCCGGTCTGGTGCAGCACCATGCCCGCCCCCATGAACAGCAGGGATTTAAACACCGAGTGGTTCAGAACATGAAGAATGCCACCGGCAAAGCCAAGAACAGCAACCAGGGGATTACCCGTTGCCGCACCGATCATCCCCATTCCCAAGCCGATGAGGATGATTCCGATATTCTCCATACTGCTATAGGCTAAAAGCCGCTTGATATCGTCCTGGCCCAGGGCATAAACCACCCCCAGAATCCCGGAAACCACGCCGGCGATCAGGGTAATGTACCCGAAAACAGGGGAGTGAAAATCCAGGATCGCGTAAACCCGCAATATCCCGTAAATGCCGGTCTTGATCATCACCCCGGACATCACCGCTGATATATGGCTGGGGGCCGCAGGATGGGCATGGGGCAGCCAGATATGAAAGGGAAAGACGCCGGCTTTGGAGCCGAATCCGATAAAGGAGAGTACAAAAATTACTATTTTTATTGTTTCAGGCACATCGGCCATGGAAGCGAATTCAAAGCTGCCGGTGTGCCCGTAAATCAGCCCAAATGCGGCAAGGATGAACATGGCGCCCACATGGGAAAAGACAAAGTAAAGGTAACCGGCTTTTCTGTTTTCGGCTGACTCATGGCCGTAAATCACCAGAAAAAAGGAGGACAGGGACATAATTTCCCATGAAATCATGAACGTAATGATATTGGCGGCGGTCACCACTAGGGCCATGGACGAAATCAGGATACTGAAGAAAAAGTAATTGACCCCGGTTTTAATGCCGCCTGCTTCACTTTCCATGTAGTGGAAACTGTAAATGGCGGCCATCATAGAAACGGCGAATATGGCAGTCAGGAAAAAGGCGGAGAGGCCGTCAACATGAAAAGAAAGTGAAAAGAGGTCCAAATACTTGAAAGAGGCCGAGGCCCCGGTTGTATTTAGAAGTTTATCTGCGGCATCAATCAGTCCTAAGAGAGATCCCCCGCTGAGAAACAACACGGCAATGCCTTTTGAAAACTTCTTCTGCCGCGCAAAAACAAGCGCTAAAAAACCTCCAAGCAGAATGATGAGTGTGGAACTAAAAAATTGACACATACCTTCCCCAATTTATTTTTTTCTATTTGTATTTTTCTATCGTCAAGCCCCCTGCTGGAAAAAATTCATTGGTATGTACATGCTGTTTTTACGACTTGTCAAGGAAATTGTAACGGAATGTAATAATTTCACAGCCTGAAATGTAATTATTTCCACTTTTTAAATAGATCATGCTGAGAATTGAATGGCATATTTGTAAAGACGGTTATTCCGGTATCTATTTTGGGCAAAGCGTGCAGATCTCATTATGCACGCTTTGCCTCGTCTTGAATACAATTGAAAATTCGGCGCAATGTGTACAGGTTATTTCGACTCGATACCTAAGGCTTGATTCTTATGGATGGATACAAACCCTTTCGTTCCCCTGTCCGGTAAGGCTGGATAATATTATAGGAGATGTTCTGGTCATCCTGGGCGTGCCCTCTGTTTTCTCCGTCCTTAAATAATGCCCCATTATCCTTAAGGATCTTCTTTAAGCGATCCTTGAAAGATCCGATAAACACAGCACCTTTTCCTGAAAAGGTCATCGTCCCTACAGTCAAGCTTTCCCTGATTTCGGCCAACGCATCCAGCGAAATGGTATGGGTGGCAAGGTCCTCCGGGGATTGGATATATCCCCATACCAAATGTTCGTTAGGAATCTCTATGGGCATACTTGGGTTGATGATGGTGTGGGGCATAATAATACAGCCTTCACCAATTTTAATCCGTTCGTCGGATCTACCGTTTAAAAAGGAGTTGAATCCCACAAAACATTCCTGGCCGACATCGGCATGGATGATTTTGCCGCCATGGGTTGTAATGCAATTGCCTTGCAGGACGGAGTCAATAATATAGGAATTTTCCTGGGCATTGGACCCGTCCCCCATGGTTGCATCCTGGAGAAAGGCTCTTTGGGCTACCAGGACGTTTTCGCCAATACGGGTTTTTCCCTTGATCACAGCGTATCGATTGACTGCAGAACTACCCGGGACTTCAAAGGGTTCTAAGTGCATGACCTCGAATAACCGCTCAAATTCCTGATCCCGGGCCCTGACAAAATCGTAAATTACCCCCCGGGGCTGGTGGGTATCATTCACCCCTACAAAATTTTCAAGGATGGTGTTCTTAAACCTGTATTTAAACTCAAAATGGGGGTTTTTGATCCAGATGGTGCCGGGATCAATTTTGCGGTGAAAAAGTTCTCCAACCTGAACATAGGAAAACTCTCCCACGATACACGAATGCAGGTTCATTAAATCGACGGTGGCAAAGGGCCCTAGAAAACAGCCTTCCAGGGTGGATCCGTGGATGTTGGCGTAGTGGGCGGAAATGGTGTTTCGGATACTAAACAATTCGGGACTTTCAGGGTTGTGGGAATTGCTGTGGACCAGGGTTTTATAAAGCAGGCTGTCCAGAATGGAGATCATTTCATCCTCAACCAGGGGGATGTCCTTGGCCGATTTTATGCAATCGCCTTCTCTTTTGAGTTCATCTCCCCGGACATCGCTCTTATAAATAGCGGACCGTCCCACATAACATTTTCCTAAAAAATAACTGCCTGCGATATTGGAATTTTTAAAATTAAAATAAAGGGGATGGCGGGAGGTAATGCCGTAAAATGCATAGAATTCGAGCATCTTTTCATGATCAAGCGCATGGTTGACAAAAGTTGCCGTGTCAAACTCAAACTCCATTAAATTAGCATTTACACGGCTGATAATCCGGTCGCTGAGTTGCTGTAACGGGTTCATATTGTATCCTGTCTTTTAAAATTGTTAATTTCAGGATTTTTCTAATCATTAGAGAAAATCCGGGGCTCGATGTTAAGGAGCGTGTCTGTAATTCAATTTACAATCCTTGATGTTAAAACGGTTTAAAACTCAAAAATTTATATCACAGAAACCATCAGGTGACAATATTTTAGACGGCTATTAACAACTTGCCCTGCATTCAATATTGTTTTACAACCCATCTCAAGGGGAGAAAAACATGAGAGCAAAGGCACGGATATGAGCGATATCAAAAAAATCATTACCACCTGCACCAGGGACTGCCCTAACACTTGCGGACTTGAAGCCACGGTTGAAAACGGCCGTCTGGTGCGTCTGACCGGATCGAAAAATCATCCGCTGACCCGGGGGATGGCCTGTCACAAGGCGTTAAAATACATTGACCGGGTTTACAGCAAGGAGCGCATCACAAAACCCATGATGCGTGGCGCATCAGGCCGGCGCGAGGTCTTATGGGATGAGGCCCTGGATCTCATTGCCGAAAAAATGAAAACGATCCGTGATGAGGATGGACCCCAAGCCATTCTCTACTATCAGGGCTATGGGGAAAGAACCGCTCTCAAACTGCTCAACAAGTGTTTTTTTAACATGTTCGGGGGGGTCACTACCCTGCACGGGTCACTGTGCGGAGGTACCGGTCAGGCATCCCAGAATATGGACTTGGGAAACCGCATCTCCCATGACCCTTTGGACCATTACAACTCCAGGGCCATGATCCTCTGGGGCAGGAACCCTGCAACCACACAGATCGGACTGGTTCCCATTATCAAAGAGATAAAGAAAAAAGGCGGCCGGATCATCACCATTGATCCCTTCCGTAACCGGAGCGCCGCCCTTTCCGACCGCCATATCGCGCCAGCTCCGAATATGGATGCATATCTGGCCATGGCTGCCGCAAAAATTTTGATCGACCGGGGTGCTCATGATATTGATTTTCTTTCCCATCACAGTGCAGGTTACACTGCATACAAAGCCATTCTTGATCGCTACAGGGTAGATAAATTATGTTACCTTGCCGGTGTTTCCGGAGAAGATGCCCAGTACATCGCAGACACGCTGATCAACTTCAAACCCACGTCGATCCTTCTGGGCTGGGGGCTTCACCGTCACAAAGAGGCCCATTTCACCATCCGCGCCATTGATGCGTTAGGGGCTGTTTCAGGCAATATCGGTGTGGAAGGCGGAGGGGTCAGCCAGGGGTTCGAAGAATACGGTCCCTATGATCCGAAGTGCTGGGGAGACCAGCTCAATCCCGGACGTCGAACGATTTTGATGCCCTATGTGGGGGAAGAACTTTTAAACGCCCAAAACCCTCCGATTCGAATGGTTTACGTAACGGCGGCCAACCCGGTCTGCATGGCCCCTAATTCCGCGCTTGTGGCAGAAGCATTGAAGCGCATGGAGTTCGTGGTTTACAGCGGTCACTTTTTGGATGATACCGCAGAACTGGCCGATGTGTTCCTGCCGGCCACCACCTTTCTTGAAGAATATGATGTGATGGCAAGTTATGGCCATAACTATGTGGGTCCGGTCAACCCGGCCATTGAGCCCGTGGGCGACTGCAGAAGCGAATTTCAGATGTTCACGGAACTTGCCAAACGGTTTTCCTTTAAAGATCAGTACTGCAAAAGCGCCGATGCCTGGCTCGCCGAGATATGCGCGCCGATCAAAGCCTGGGGAGGCGATCTGGATGAACTGAGGCACACCCCCTTTCGAGTCCCGGAACCCATGGCGCCTTACCTTGACAAAGTCTTTGCCACCCCTTCGGGGAAATTCGAATTCATGACCCAATTCGATGGGGATCTCCTCAAAAAGGATGATGAAACATATCCATACACCCTGTTGAGTGTCGCACCCTTCGATTATATCTGCTCCGAACGAACCCTTGCAGACCATCCGCCATTGCCGGAGGTACGCCTGCACCCTGCTGAAGCTGAAAAATTAGGCCTTGCAGACGGCCGACCCGTAATAGTTAAAAGCCCCATAGGACGTGTGAAGGCCCTGCTTCGCATTGATGCATCCACAAGACGGGACTGTCTGGTCACCGAACGCGGCGGGTGGATCAAAGCCGGCCATGGGTTGAACAGGCTTACAGCTGAAATGGTCAGCACGGTGGGTAACGGGACGCCCTATTACGATACCCGGGTCACGCTCTGTCGTGTTTGAACGAAAAGTCACCCATCTGCGCCTTGCATCTGGGCAACTTTTCGTCCAACCACGGGTTCCCGCTAAGTCGTGTTTCCAACTATTGTTTCCAGAATTCAGGGACCAGAAGTATGATTACGGTATAAATTTCCAGTCGTCCTGCCAGCATACACCAGGAGAGAAGCCATTTGCCGGCCTGGGGCAGGTGTGCAAAGTTTTCCACCGGTCCCACAGTGCCGAAACCCGGTCCGATGTTGCCGATGCACGAGGCCACGGCCCCTAAAGAGGTCAATAGATCCACACCCAGTGCGGATAGAAGCGTTGTGGCCATGACAAAAATCAGAATGTATAAGGCGATAAATCCCAGGATGGAGCGCAGCAGCTCTTCGGGAATCAGGGCATTGTTCAGTTTGATATGGCTGACACTTCGGGGATGGATCAGCTTGAACAGTTCCCGGTAGCAGTATTTAATGCAGACCATAATCCTGGCGCACTTCATGCCGCCGCCCGTGGAGCCGGCACTGGCACCGATGAACATACCAAAGAATAAAAGAACCTGGGACAACCCCGGGAATAATTCATAATCAGCCGTGGCATAGCCTGTGGTGGTTACAATGGAAACAACCTGGAATATGGCGAACCTGAAGGCTTTGGAAAAGTTGTCATACACTGGCCCCCAGGTATTCAGTGTAATTATCAGGGTGCCCACAAGTACCGTGTACAAAAAAAAACGGCATTCAGCATCTTTCCAGAACGCAAGCCCATTGCCCCTCAAAATCTGGTAATGCAGAGAAAAGTTGATCCCTGCAAGCAACATAAATATGGTAATTGTATAGTCAAAATAGGCGGAATCATAGTGGGCAATGGAGAGATTTTTAGGTGAAAATCCGCCGGTAGGCAGCGTGGTCAGGGCGTGGCATACCGATTCGAACAGATTCATTCCTCCGAAATAAAGGAAAAGGATGAGCAACAGCGTCATGCCTGCATAGACAATCCAGAGAATTTTGGCGGAATCAGACAAGCGGGGGGTAAGTTTGTCAGGTACCGGACTTGGCACCTCGGCTTTATACAGCTGGATGCCGCCTACCCCGAGAAACGGCAGAATGGCCAGGGAGAGGACAATAATGCCCATGCCACCCAGCCATTGAATCAGGCTTCGCCAAAGCAAAAGACTGGGGGCTGCCCCTTCAATGTTCGTCATCACCGATGAGCCCGTGGTGGTGAATCCGGAGACGGATTCAAAAAAGGCATCTGTATACGTAGAAAAATCCGGGGCCAGAAAAAAGGGCAGGGCACCGAAAAGACCAATGCCTAGCCATCCTAATGCCACAACGGCGATGCCTTCCCTCTGGTTGATATAATCATGATTCCCGGCTTTTTTGGAAATAACGACCATAATCGCGCCCATAATTGTGGTTACGGCCATGGCCGTTAGGTGTCCTTGATGAGCCCCGTCTTTGAAAAACAGGCTGCAGCCCAAAGGCAGGGTCATGCAAAGTCCCAGTACAAAAAGAAGGACGCCGATGATCCGTATGATAAAAGGCCAGCGCATCAGAAAAAACCAAGCTTTACAGTGAGCATTTTTTCAAGTTTTTTCACCGCTGCCAGGATCGCAAATAAAATAATGCGGTCCCCTGCCTCTACCCGGCTCTCTCCTGTGGGGATAATGATTTCATCCTGGCGGATGATACAGACCAGCAGTGTCCCTTTGGGAAAGGAGATATCTTTGATAGGCCCTTTGGTGATGGTTGAGGATGCCAGGGCAACCGCTTCAATAAATTCACCTTGTTCACCATAAATGGAAATGTCCGAAATCACATTGCCCTGGCGTATATCCTGCAAAATTGAGGAAACCGCCGATATCCTGGGACTGACCACTTTTTCAATGCCGATGGTCGACAATAAAGGATAATAGCTTGCTTTACTGATGCGGGTGATGGTGTTGTCCACACCCATATTTTTTGCCAGAAGGGATACAAGGATATTGGTTTCATCGTCATTGGTTACCGTGACCACCGCATCCATTTGGCTGATGTTTTCTTCCATGAACAGCTTCTGGTCTCCGCCGTCACCGTGGAGTACCACGGTTTTCGCCATTTTCATGGAAAGATCGTTGCACCGGTCTATACTGGACTCAACAATTTTGACTTGAATATTGTCCTGCTCAAGGGACTGGCTAAGTTTGAAACCGATGCGTCCGCCACCCACGATAAGTACTTTTTTGACTGGTCTGACCGTTACCCCTAAAAGCTCCAGGGTTTTTTCAAGTTTTTCTGTGTCACATACAAAATAGATCAGGTCCCCTGCCATGGACCTGTCTTTGCCCCTGGGCACAATGACTTTATTGTTCCGGATGATGGCGGCGAGCAAAGGGCGTTCATGACCAAAAATATGGTGAAAATCGGATAGTTCCATTCCGGCTATGGGGGATGTTTCTGACAGCCGTATACCCACATATTTGACACGACCGTTAACGAATTCGCCTTTATCCACGGCTCCTGGAATGGTCATCAGTTTTCTGATGGTTTTGACAACCTCGGCTTCGGGGTTGATGATGTTGTCAATGTGCGGGGGTTCATTTTTAAGGCTGGCATGAAAAGGGATAAAGCCTTCATTGCGCAAACGGACCAGTTTTCTGGTCATGGGCGAAATCTGGTTGGCGATCAGGCAGGATACGATATTGATTTCATCACTGTCTGTGACGGCCAGAAGAATATCCGCTTCAACAACTCCGGCCTCCCGCAGGGTATCGGGGTTGCTGCCCGATCCAGTTACGACCTTGACATCGAGGTCTTCAGCAATCTTTCTGGTGGCATGTGCGTCCACATCAACCACCACAACATTCTTGCTTTCAAGGGCCAATCGGCTGGCAATGTTGTAACCCACGGCCCCGGCACCGACTATTATTATTTTCAAATGAAAACTCCTGGTTGAATATCAAGAATTTAGATTGCCTTGTCATTAGGGGTTTTTTTACTATATTTGACAAGGGTTTGTCAATATAGGCCACCCCGGCAGACGGCAAAGCCCCGGCTCATCATGGAAGATAAACCGGGGCTTTGAATTGTTTTTCATATTGTTAAAATTGTTTTTTTACATCGTAGTGATGGGCATCCCCATGAGTTTCCACAGGAATACGGATAATGCGACAACTATCATCAACCCGATGGATGCCGGAATGCCGTACATGAAAAATTCACCGGGGGTAAACTGTTTGGAGTCGTAGGCTATGGCGTTGGGGGCTGCGCCCACGAGTAAAAGGAAGGGCATGCCGGCGGTAACAAGGGATGCAAACAGGATTACTTCAGGTGCCACATGCAGGTAAGGGGCAATAACCAGTGCAACGGGCAGGGATATGGCAATGGCTGCCACGTTCATAATGAAGTTGGTCATGATCATGACAAAAAATGCAATGCTTAGAATGAACACAAAGTAATTGGCTTTCTGGAACAAGGTCAACCAGTTGATGGCAAGCCATTCTGCAGCCCCTGTTTCCCACAGGCAGAAGCCGATACTCATGGCACCGCCGAACAACAGGATGATATTCCAGGGAATCGCCTCAAGGTCTTGAATGTTAAGGATGTTGAAGATAAAGAATAAAACCGTTGCCACAAGCATGATCGCGTTTTTGTCAAGGTTGGATATGGCAGGGATGAATTGTTTTATGGACATGATGGCGATGGCGGTAAAAATGATGGTTGCTGCCAAAATTTCCTGTTTTGTAATGCCACCCATGGCTTTTCCCAGCATTTTGGCCTTTTCTCTGAGGCCCGGGATGGTTTTTTTCTCAGGCTTGCATACGATCATGAAAAAGCCCCAGAGAAGAAAGGTCATAGCCCAGCCCACAGGCGCCATATAGTAGGTCAGCTCGAAAAAGGAGATTTCCGTTCCAACGATATCTTTGAAAAATCCAATGGCCACGGCACCGCGAGCAGCGCCCAGAAGCGTGATAATGGAGCCGGCACCTGCAATAAACGCCATGCCGATGAACAGGCCTTTACCGAATTTGGTGGGGCCGGGCTCATCCGTATACATCCCGTAGATGGTCATCAAGAGCGGAAACATGGTGGCTGCCACAGCCGTATGGGCCATAATATGGGTCAATGCGGCAGTGACCACAAAACAGCCCAGATATATCATGCTGGTTTTTTCCCCTACAACGGCCAGCATTTTGTAGGCCAGACGTTTGGTCAGCCCCGTTTTTGTGAACACCATGCCGATGACCAGGGATCCGAAAATAAACAGGACGGACGGGTCCATGAAGTCCTTGAGGGCTTCCTTGGCGGTACGGACCATAAAGAGTACCTGGAGGGCACCTATAGCCAGACTGGTCACACCAATGGGTAAAACCTCAAATACCCACCAGGTGCCGGCCAGAAGAAAGATGGCAAGTGCGCCTTTGCCCTGGGCGCTTAGTATAAAATGTTTTCCGGCAGGATCCACGGCGTCGGGCCACGCCGGAGAAAAATTGACAATAGCGAACAGAGTCAGGCCGATCAGCATGAACAGTGTTCTTTTCCAGTCCAGTTGCGATTTTTGTGTATCTGCAATTTCAGTGCTCATTTGGGTCCCTCTCTCCTTTAGGTTAATGAATCATTGCTTCATTTAAATTTTGTTTTTATAAGTATTTTTTATAGTTTTCAACGCTTTGTTTTATCAAGTTTTTCGTCTGAACGGAGCGGTCAAGTCCCAATTGGGAACGATGCCGCCTTTGTAGAAGTTCGGACCTATTTTCGTTTTAACGGATTTTACGCCCGGCACCTCACGAGCAAGATCCATGATTTCTTTTTGTGCCCGGGCCAGGTTCATCACTTTTCTATCAAGAGTAACCAGCACATGGCCCGAATCAGATTCAATAATCAGGTGGTGTCCAAGGCCGGCTAGGGCTGCATCAACCCTGGCACTGATATTAAAATCAAGAGCATGCATTATTTTATCGGCATTTTTGGTTGAGCTTGCGATATCTGATCGTATTTTTTCAAGGGCCTGGTTAACCGCTTCTATGGTCATGTCATGTGCTGCAGCATCAACTTTTTCCCATTCCAGAGCCATATTATGCCGTGCGGGGTCCCACAGGGAGTCTAAATTTAACTGGGCGGCAAAGCGCTCTTCCCTGTGATCGGACCGAGCGATGGCATTGGTGGCGGCCTGGCTGGATAAATGGTCTATATTCATGGCTCTTTGCCTGCGCACCTGCATGGGGGTTGCCGACATGATTCTGTAAATGCCGGAAACAGATGCGGGTATCAGGTGGGATAAAATACCCGAAAACAGGCAGGGACCATTTAAGATATTCTGGGATATCTGTACCTTCAGTGCGGCAAGGCATTTTTTTCTGTCGTGGGTAAAATTGTCAAAAGGAATTTGTCTGCACTGGATGGACTTGAAAATAAGGTCTGTTTTTAGATCATATGCCTGGCCGGTTTGTTCAATCAATACCGGATCTTCGTATACGGTGCATTGATATAGGGCAGATAGGGCGTCAATAACTCGGTAGGGGGAGGCGTATATACCGCATGTAATGGCAATCTGGGTCATGTTCTCTAATCTGCTCAGCCAGGGTTCGGGTTATCAATTAAAGTCAGGACCACAATTAGCAAGGACTGTGCCATGTTTTAAATTTTATTGTAAAACAAATAGTTAGGTTTTTATAAATAAAGAAAAGATTTAAATTAAAACAATATGAAACAAAATGAAAAACACATTTTAAAACGTTTTGAGACGTTATATAAAATTGCCCTCAACCATGCGGGTGAAAAGGATATCACCCGGGTTCAGCGTCTGGGTTTGCCATCGTTTAAAGGCAGAGGCCCAAGCGCCGGAAACCCCGTCAAAAACCTTAATTTTTTTCCATTTTAGAAATTCATAATATTCATCTTCAATGGCACCACAGATGAGCGTGTTGATATCCTGGGCCAGAAGGGTATGACACAGTTCATCCGAGGATGACCTGGGCAGCACAATAATTTTTTTGTCCTGGATATCGGAATCGTTTACTGTTGTCAGAATGATGACTTCAGTGGTCAGGTCAAACCTGGGTACAATCTCTTCACCAAGTATTGGGATGGCAATTTTATGCAGTGTCATCGTTCTATTCTATCTGAAATTCCTTAATTTTCCGCCATAGTGTACTGCGACTCATGCCAAGGATTTGCGCGGCTTTATCTTTTTTGCCCCGGGAGGTTTTCAAGGCATCCATAATCATCTGCCGCTGTACCGAGGACCAGGTTTGTCCGCTTTTATCCGGTTCCGAAGGTGCAGCAGAGCTGCGCGGTTCTCTTGGTTTGGTGTCGCACAGATCCTGCGCTGCCGGTATATTTGAAACCCTTTGTACAGGTTCATGATCCAGAATATAGGCCGGCAGGTTCTCTGCTTCGATTCTGGTCCCCTGGGCCACATTCACGGCATACTCCATAATATTTTTCAGTTCCCGGATATTTCCCTCATAGGTGTAATTCAATAAAACAGCCAGGACCGGTTCCGAAAAGCCATTGATTTTTTTATTCTGTTTTTTTGTGTAGTGGTTTAGAAAATAGTCAAGCAGAAGTCGAATATCTTCACCCCGTTCACGTAAGGGGGGCAGATGCACCCTGGCTACATTCAGACGGAACAGCAGATCTTTTCTGAATTTACCTATGGATACCATATATTCGAGGTCCCGGTGGGTGGCGGCAATAATTCTTACATTGGCATTGAATCCTTTGGTGGCACCTAACGGATAAATGATTCTGTCATCAAGAAATGTGAGCAGTTTCACCTGTAGAGGCAAGGGCAGGTCCCCGATTTCCGTTAAAAAAATAGTGCCGTTGTGAGCCAACTTGAAGCGGCCGGGTTTGTTTTCTACAGCGCCGGTGAATGCCCCTTTCATATGACCGAAAATCTCGGATTCCAAAAGAGTCTCGGGCAGTGCGCCGCAGTTGATTTTAATAAATGGACCGCCTGCGCGTTGGGATGTCTGGTGTACGGCTTCTGCCACAAGGTCCTTGCCCGTGCCTGTCTCCCCGGTGATCAGGATGGATGCATCACTTTGGGCAAGCATGGGAAGGGTTTGAAATATTATTTCCATTTTCCGGCTTCGGCCGATGATATTGGCAAAACTGTAGGCCACATTCTTTTCAGGGTCATTGGTGGCACTGCTTCTCAAATCCTCGATGGTTTCCATATAACCTGTAAAATGACCCTGATTATCCACGATTTGTGCGGTGGTAATCCGTACAGGCAGTTTCTGGCGGTCTGTATTAATAATATCACTGGTGCAGGATATGGACCGGTCTTTACAGTGGGTGGCGAGGATCGGACAGTTGATGATGCATGCAGAACTGCGCAGGATATTTCTGCAGGGAATGCCCCTGGCCATATCTAGGGAAAATCCCGTGAGTGCATGAAAGTATCGGTTAAGATGAACCACTCGCAAATCTCTGTCCATCAATAGTATGCCCAAGGGAATTTCATCCAGGATGTGGGTAAAATCCAGAGGCGATCGCATTAATTGATGAATTTCAGGAAATAATTGCATCCTTGAATGGGTTTCCTTTTTTTAGAGTAGTTTCAAGTGCCAGTTCCAGGTCCCTGGACGTGACTTCATCCGTATCCCCTTAGGTATATTTTCAAACAGGTTCACGAGCATGACAAAGCCTGCCTGTTTTAATTCATCGGTTTTGGATGACAGGTCCAGTGGCCAGTTTGGGAAGGTGTGGTAGGTCGCATTGTATTTGCTGGTCCAGGCAACTTCTCCCATGGGGCTGGTAAAGTCTTTCCCGATATCCAGATCCGGGGCCGCAATCCTTGATATGGCCACGGGCCAGTTGGCCCGGTAGACAGCGCCTAAAGGCAAACAACTGCATTCCGGCAGGGACAAAAGGGTTTTACTCTCAAGTTCCGGGCTGACAATGGCCCCTGAAAAACCTATGCGTTTGAGCATTTCCACTGCAAGGCAATTGGCGATATTGCAAAAAGGGCCTGCCCAGATGTTGAGTCTTTGGGGATCATCAAACAAGGCTATCTGCCAGGGGGAATTGAGCACAAAGTTTTTTGCCCCTTTTTTTAATGCGGTTTTTACATAGTTTTGACAGATCTTTTCCTCTTCGGGGAAAAGCACGGGATCCAGCCATAACCATGCACGGGGAGGGGCTTTGATGCCATAGTTGTTTGCAGAAATCCAAAAACCCGTATCATTATGTGTTTTTAAAGCAGAGGGGTGTTTTCTGAAAACATCCATTTCATATATATCAGGCTGTTTTTTTCCTCCATGACCACTTTTTTTGCCCGGTGATTTGACACTGTCAGCAGGTCTTTTGCCGAGAGTAGAGCTATGTAACGGTTTGATCGTTATTTTGGGAATCTCACCAAGTTCGGTGGCAAGGCGTGATAATTTTTCTTCCAGCTCACTTCCCCTCCGGTCAATAAGGAACACGGAAGTGTCTTTGTTGATACGCCTGCCTTTTTTGGCAGCTAAAAAATATTTTCCTTTTTTAGGGATGGCCCGGGTCACCTTCTGGATTTGATGGAAGGTCTCTTCTTCATAGCCAATGCGTAAAAGATCTCCCGGCAGAAGCGCTTCCCTTGAAATAAAATATGGATTTTCAGGGTTCTTTATCCGGCCTAAAAACAGACCGGAGCCGGTTTCCGATGCATGATTCAGAGGGTTTGAAATTCGATGGGATAAAAGATTGTAATGGCTGCCTTCTCTTCCCAAGGCATACGCCAAAAAAGATAATGCCTGATTTTTTTGATCCGGCGAATCCCTGAGCAGTCTGTAGGCCATCACCGTGTAGTAAACATAATGGGGGCTTTTTTTTCTGCCCTCAATCTTCCAGGTACTGATGTGGGGAATCTCCTTGAGAACCTTGGCCAGTACATCTGCTGACAGATCCATGCATGAGAAGTACCTGGCCTTTTTCCCATTTTGTTCGTACAGCCGCCGGCAGGGTTGAACACAACGCCCCCGAAGGGCACTTTTTCCGCCAAACCAGGAACTCCAGTAACACCGTCCTGACACCGAATAGCAAAGCGCACCATGGATAAACACTTCTAAGTCCATGCTTCCGGGCACAGCCGCTGCCATGGCCCTGATTTCATCAAGGCTGAATTCCCTGGGCAGTACCACCCGGGAAAAACCTGATTTTTGGGCAGCCGCAAGTCCGGCAGGGTGGGTGCAGTTGCCCAGGGTGGACAGGTGGAGTTTTCCTTTGAATCCTGCCTGCCCGGCAAGGCTGACCATGGCGGTATCCTGGATAATCAGGGCATCGACGTCCGCATACCGGGCAAGCTTGTCAAGAATACGAAGAACTTTGTCGGTTTCGGCTTCTTTAATTATGGAGTTAAAGGCAACATACACCTGAATCCCTTTTGAATGGGCAAGTTTGGTCACTCTTGCCAGTTCTTCAATGGAAAAATTGTCGGCTTCCATGCGGGCTGAAAATATTTTAAGGCCGCAGTAAATGGCGTCCGCACCAGCCGCTATTGCGGCAAGAAAAGATTGAATATTCCCGGCAGGCGCCAGAATTGTTGGTTGTTTTGATGGTTGGCAGGTCATAGGCCCTCATGCCCAAGTATGGGTAAATAGTTTTTATATTGCAATTTCAGGTAATAATGTCAAAATATCATTTTTTTGTTCTAAAATCAGGCCTGGCAAATATTGAAAGATTCATTTAAAGATTAAAAAAAATAATGAGGAGGGCAGATGTTTGCAAATCATGATGAAACCGGTTATTCCGAGCCGGTGGAAGGCATTGAGATGAAAACCCTTGCGTATGGGGATAAGACGCTTCTGGTCCGGTTTAAAATGACCAAAGGGGCATTACTGCCCGCCCACACCCATCCCCACGAGCAGATCGGATATCTTGTTTCCGGCTGCATCAACCTTTATATTGGAAGTGAATGCCACAATGCCGTCCCCGGAGATTCCTGGTGCATTGAGTCCGGGGCAGAGCATCGTGCTGAGGTCCTGGAAGACAGTGTTGCCATTGAGGTTTTTTCACCGGTACGGGAAGAGTACCTTCCCTGAATCCGTAATTTTTTGCCGTCGCTAAAAGTTAAGCGTCAGGCATGCAGATTTTACAGGGTTTGTACCCCTGGGTTTCAGCCTCTTCTTTTGTGGTAAAATTCATGCTGCAGTTTTTACCGTTGGCAAAATTACATGCCACGCTGTGGAAAACCAGGGTTTCAATATTTCCTTTAAATTGAACACTTGCACTGGCCGGTCCCGCTTCTTCGGGTGCAGGCGGTTCAGTAACCTGGGAGGAGGCAGTTGGAAGGGGGGGCGTTTTTTCCTTCGCTTGTTCATCTTGCTCCTGTTGTTTGTCTGCATGGTTTTCTTCAATTTTTATTTCGATTTCCTGGGCCGGCTTCGTTGATTGTGTGTCAGGAACCGGCTTGGTTTTGCTTTTCGGCTCCCCGGTGCTTTCTTTGTTTAGTTCATCTTCCTGTGTATGCGCTGATTTAATCTTTGTCTCGGTATCATTGTTGTCGGACTGCTTGAGTTCCTCGATGCCAAGATATACCGCAAGTGAGCCGCCAATAATCATCAATATAGGGACTAATCCTGCCGCAAAGGTTAAAAAATCAAAGAAGTTAAACGAAAAGCCCGAGATACCAACAAGTAGTAGCAGGGCACCAATAATAAATTTTTTCATACATCCGCTCCATAGAAGTGTCTGTCTGTTAAAAAAGAATCAGGATTCCAAGGCCGTATGCCTACCCTTTTTAGGGTGAAATTTGCAGCATTGTCAAGGCAATGGATAAAAAATTGATACTGAAATGGCGAAAAATAAAAGAAAAAAGTTTTTTTTAAAATGTTGCTATCCTTTTTGTCCCATAAACACCACAATATCCTAAGGTGAGGTAACATCGGCATCAGGACTTCGGCAAAGCATGATCCACCACATCCTAAAAGCCATCAGGGCGTCTGCATCTTCCTGGTGTTGACATTTAAAAAGGCTTAAGGAATATGCCTCTTCAAACTCTTCCGGGGTAAAAATCAGATCCTTTTGATCCAGAATTTTTTGTCGTGTATCACCGGTCTCTGCTTTTATCAGTTTAATTCTAAGATCATTGTCATGTTGTCCTTGTCTGATAAAACTAAGGGCATTTTGTATGGTCATATTATTCTCCTAAAAAAGTTTATACAAAAGACAGCAAATAGAATGCCAACGGATTTGTAAAGTATTTATTAATAAATCTTACCCTGTGGATTGTTTTATGGTCCGGGTGTTTCATAATTTTTGGCTTTGTGGTATAATTTAATGTTTGATATCTGAAAAGGAATGAATCAGTAGATGAAACCAGATGTAGAACCCGTTTTTTGCAGTCTAAAACCCAAAGATGTCATTGGGGTGGCGGCACCATCAGCCAGGTTTGATGGGCAATCGTTCCGGAAAGGGGTTCTGTGTCTTGAATCCATGGGGTTTGAAGTACACATCCCCGAAGGCATAACAGGCCGGTACAGGTACCTTGCCGGCACAGACCGGCAACGGGCGGATGTGCTTAATTCGTTGTTTGCCGATCCTGGGATCAAAGGGATCATTGCGGCAAGGGGCGGATTCGGTGCCATGCGCATCTTGCCGTTACTGGACTGGGATACCATTGCCGGAAATCCGAAACTGTTTATGGGGTTTTCAGATCCCACCGCTTTGATCAGTTCCCTGGTGTGCAAAGTCGGGATCTGTGCTTTGCATGGGCCAAATCTGGTCTCCCTTGGCCAGGCCGATGAGAAGACATTGGATAGTTTTGCAAAAAACGTGACAGGCTGCTTTACACGTATTAATTTACCTTCTGATCAAGTGCTTGCGGGTGGACGTGCCACAGGACCGCTCATGGGCGGAAATCTGGCCACCCTGGTACACATGATCGGGACAGCTTTTCAGCCCGATTTTACAGGAAGTATCCTTTTTATAGAGGATGTGGGTGAACCGGCATACAAGATCGACAGAATGCTGACCCAGATGAAAATGGCCGGTGTATTGGAAGGTGTCAAAGGGGTCGCGACAGGGTCTTTTGAAAATTGCGACGATGAATCCTATATCCCCCAGATCATTCAAGAGGTTTTTATTGACGCAAACATTCCGATCTGCATGGGAATTGATGCTGGTCACGGAGCGGTTAACCGTTCTCTGCCCATGGGGGGCGGGGTCATTTTGGATGCGGACCAAGCCATCCTTGAATGGGATTTTGCGGCACAATGAACTTACGTGCGTTTCAAAGTATTGATGGCGCTATGGCCAATGCTATGGCTGAGGGTGTATTTCCAGGTGCAGTTCTGCTTTGGGCGCATAGAAATCATATCATCTATCACAAGGCTTTTGGTGTAACCGACATAAGGTTTGGGGAACCTGTGGCTTTGGATACGGTTTTTGATCTGGCCTCTTTGACCAAGCCCCTGGCCACAGCTCTGGCTGTGGCAGATCTGATTTCATCAGGGCGGTTATCCCTGAAAACTTATTTAAAGGACGCCCTCCCGGTTGCCTGTGGAACTGGTAAAGCCAAGATCACCATTGACATGCTGTTGCGCCACAGGTCTGGTCTGCCTGCCCACCGTCCGTATTTTAAATCGCTTTCCCTTCCTGTCCCCGGTATGGCGGCCGGAAAGCGTCTGCGGCAGATGGTGCTGGCGGAACCCCTGGAATATGAGCCGGGTTCGAAGGAAGTTTACAGTGATCTGGGGTTTATCCTTTTGGCCTGGGTGGTGGAGTATATGTCCGGTGTCCGGCTTGATGAGTTTGTTAATGACAGGATTTTTGCGCCTTTAAAAATATACGACTTGTTTTTCAATCCGCTTTGCGCTGATTGGACAAGGCCCGTGATGAACAAGGCCTCTTTTGTTTTTGCCGCCACCTCCCATTGCACTTGGCGAGGAAAAATGATAGTGGGGGAGGTGGAGGATGAAAATGCCTGGGCTGCAGGTGGTGTTGAAGGGCATGCAGGTCTGTTTGGCACTGCTGTTGGGGTTCATCATCTGTGCTGTGAACTCCTGCAAGCCCTTGAAAATAAAGAAAGCAAAGTGATAAATGCTTCTGTTCTTAGAAGTTTTATGGATAAAAACAATGGGATGATGCGCCCGGCAGGTTTTGATTCTCCAAGTGAAGATACCCCGTCATCAGGTCGTTTTTTTTCTAAACGATCTATCGGGCACTTAGGCTTTACCGGGACATCATTCTGGATAGATCCAGACAATGGTCTGATTACGGTACTTTTGACCAATCGGGTACATCCGAGCCGGGAAAATATTGATATCAGAAAATTTAGACCCAGGATTCATGATTTGATCGCATCTATTTATCAATGCAATATACAGGAGTGAAACACTTTTATTCTTGTAAAAAAAACTTAAGTTTGTTAGCAATCATTTTTTGGCAGTATTTTTTCATCATCTATTGATAAACACTGATAAACACAACTCCCAATTTTGTATGAAAGAGGACCGATGAACTTTGTAACTGATACTTTGCTTGGGGCCTTTTCCAATGATCTAGCCATTGATCTTGGCACCGCAAATACGCTGGTTTATGTTAAGGGAAAAGGAATCGTATTAAGTGAGCCTTCCGTGGTGGCGGTTAGAACCGATAAACGAGCCAAAAACAAAGTGCTGGCGGTGGGGCTGGAAGCAAAGCGCATGCTGGGAAGGACACCGGGTAATATTGTGGCCATTCGACCTATGCGAGATGGTGTCATTGCCGATTTTGCAGTGACTGAGGCCATGCTCAAGCATTTTATCCGTAAAGTTCATAACAATAGAAAAACATTGGTTCGTCCAAGAATTATTATTGCGGTGCCTTCCGGTATCACCCAGGTGGAAAAACGGGCGGTCAGGGAAAGTGCCGAATCCGCCGGTGCCAGGGAGGTTTTTCTTATAGAAGAACCCATGGCTGCAGCAATCGGCGCGGGTCTTCCTATTACGGAACCCACCTGCAATATGGTTGTGGACATCGGCGGGGGCACCACTGAAGTGGCGGTCATCTCCCTGGCCGGAATCGTGTATACCCGTTCCCTAAGGGTGGCCGGGGACAAGATGGATGCCTCCATCAGTCAGCACATCAAACGCAAATATAATCTGCTCATTGGAGAGAGAACTGCAGAGATCATCAAAACAACCATCGGCAATGCATATCCTGATCCGGAGAACCTTGAAACCATAGAAGTCAAGGGTCGGGACCTGGTTTCAGGTATTCCCAAAATTCTGGCCATTGACTCCGAAGAGGTCCGGCTGGCCATTTCCGAGCAGATTGAGGCGATTGTTGAAACCGTTCGTATTGCCCTGGAACAGACCCCACCGGAACTGGCCGCAGATATTGTGGATTCCGGCATTGTTTTAACCGGTGGTGGCGCCTTGTTGAAGAATCTGGACAAGCTGCTTAAGGAAAAATGCGGCCTTCCCATTGTCGTGGCTGATGATCCCTTATCCACTGTGGCACTGGGCTGCGGCAAAGCCCTAGACTGTATAGAAATTCTTAAAGAAATAGTCATCAGCTAAAGGGAATGTTTTCCAGGCGGATCATGATGCTTGTGGGCGTGGGCTTTTTTGTTGCGGTGGCGCTTACCGTAATCACCATGTCCAGCCGGGAGACCCTGTCGGCGGCTAATGTTGAAAGACTCTCCATAACGCTTACATCTCCTTTTCAATTTGTGGCCTCCCGAATTATCGGTTTTACTGAATCGGTATGGCAGACCTATTTTTCATGTGTGCTTGCCGTGGAAGAGAACCAGGTGTTGAGACGTGAGTTGTCAACGGCGCAACACACAGCCAACAGGTGCAAAGAGCTTGAGCTTGAAAATACCCGGTTAAAGAAATTTGTCAATTTCCAAAATTCCGTGCCCGCGGCCTATGTGGCGGCCCAGGTGATTGCCCGGGATCCATCCCCCTGGTTTAAAACCATTATCATTGATAAGGGTGAAAAAGACGGTTTGATTAAAGGTCTGCCCGTGCTGGTGTCAGAAGGAATTGTAGGGCAGATTATTAAAGTGGCCGGTAGTTTTTCCCAGGTGCTGCTGATTATCGACCGCAATTCAGCTGTTGATGCGCTGATTCAGGAGACCCGGGTCCGCGGTATGGTCAAGGGCAATAATAAAGACACCTGTTCCTTTGTATATACCTTGAGAAAGGATCTCGTGGAACCAGGACAGGTAATTGTCTCCTCAGGATTGGACCAGGTATTTCCCAAAGGATTGAGCATCGGAACGGTCCTTGATGTAAAGAAAAACCATTCCCAACTGTTTCAGGATATCATCATAAAAACTGCTGTAGATTTTGACAAGCTTGAAGAAGTGCTGGTGTATAAAAATGCCGATTGACAGGCGGATGCTGCCGGTATGATGAACCTCATATTTTTTTTTCTTTCCACACTGTTTTTGGTTATTATTCAAACTGTCATTATCCCGGATTTTCCCTGGTTTCCCCACTGTTTCGATCTGATGATCGTTAATGTATTGTACCTAAGCCTTTTTTCCACGAGCTACGGAGTGCCTTTCTGGCTTGTCATCATGGGCAGCATCATGGACAGCTTGTCAGGTGCGCCGTTCTTCCTTCATAGCACAGTATATCTGTGTATTTATTTGATCGTTTTTTTTCTGCGCCGTTTGTTTTTTCAGCATAGCACTATTTTTGTCTTTCTCGTCAGTCTTGCATCCGCCTGTATTTATCAGGGGCTGGTTATGTTCAGTATTTTTCTGCTCCAGGATCAAAAGGCCATTGCGGGCACGGATTACCGCCTTTACATTGGTCATCTCCTCTGGACCGCAGTTGGTATTCCTCTCGGTGTCTCGATTCTGGGCGCCCTGCACCGGAACTTTTCACATGCCGTAAAACAGTCCCGCCGGCACTTGGCTCGCAAATACAGGGAGTAATGTGGGCACAATTAATAAAAATTCAGATAAAGAATGGATCAAGCATCGATATGTAGTGGCCAGTATGTGCATTGTTTTTGTTTTTAGCGTTCTTCTTTTAAGGCTTGTTTATCTTCAGATGATCCGCGGTGAAGAGTACCGGCGGTTGTCGATGACCAATTGTGTCCGACTTAAAAGCATAAAATCCTCCAGGGGGCTGATTTATGACCGTAATCGCATTCTTCTTGTGGACAACCGGCCAGCCTTTGACTTAACCATTGTCTTGGAGGATGCCAAACCCCTCAAGCAGACCCTTGATCACCTGGCCGAACTGACCGGCGATTCATGTGAAGACCTGACGGCAATCATAGAAAAAGAGGGCGGAGCGGCATTTTATAAACCACTTGTCCTTAAACGGGACATAACAAGGGATCTGCTGGCGGCCATAGAGGCCCATCAGTTTGATTTGCCCGGTATCCACATTGATATTGAACCTAGCAGAAATTATATACATAAGAAAACAGCGGCCCATCTTATAGGTTATCTTGGTGAGATCAATAAGGATGAACTGGATTCCGGTAAATTTCCCAATGTCCGGTCCGGGGATTCCATTGGCCGATACGGGGTTGAAAAAAGTTTTGAGGCGGATCTGCAGGGCAAAAGAGGGGGGCACCAGCTCGAAGTGGACGTCAACGGGCGGGTGATTAAAATACTTAAGACTGTCGAGCCTGTTTCCGGAAACGATCTGGTGCTGACAATAGATTTGCCACTTCAGCAGAAAGCTGAGGGCTTGCTTGGGGAGAATGACGGGGCTGTTGTGGCCCTTGACCCTTCAAACGGAGATGTCTTGGTTATGGCGTCATCGCCTAGTTTTGATCAAAATGATTTTATTGGCGGTATCTCCAGTAAGAAATGGCAGGTTTTAAGGGATGATCCGGGCAGACCCATGAACAATAAAGCGATTCAGGCAGAATATCCTCCGGCGTCCACATATAAGATCATTACGGCCCTGGCAGGGCTCGAAGAAAAGGTCATTGACCGCAATTCAACTTTTTTCTGCCCGGGATTTTATAAGTTTGGCAACCGGCGCTACCATTGCTGGAGTAAATACGGACACGGCACTATAAATGTTGTGGATGCCATTGCCCAGTCCTGCGATGTGTTTTTTTATCAGACCGGTGAAAAACTCGGGGTCGATGCCCTGGCAAAGTATGCGCAAGGCTCTGGTCTGGGGCGGTTGACCGGGATTCCCCTGGCCCATGAGCGCCCAGGTTTGATTCCCACCTCCGCATGGAAGAAACAGCGGTTCAAGGAACCCTGGCAGGCCGGAGAAACCCTGTCCATCAGTATTGGTCAGGGGTTTAATCTGGTTACGCCTCTGCAGATGGCCGTGTTTATTTCTGCGGTTGGGAATAACGGGACCCTTTACCGGCCAAGGCTTGTTAAGTCCGTTCAGGATGCAAAAGGGCAGGTGATAAGGGAAATTGAACCCGAAATTACCGGGGGGTTGCCGGCTTCCAAAAAAAATTTGGCCATTGTGCGACAGGGGCTTTTAGAAGTTGTTCACGGTAACCGCGGCACTGCCCGGCAAATCCGTCTTCCCGACGTTCAGATTGCCGGAAAAACAGGTACTGCTCAGGTGTTTTCCCGCAAAGCCGGGGAAAAGTTTGATAACAAAAAATTGAAGCGCACCCTCCAGGATCATGCCTGGTTTGTCTGTTATGCGCCTGCGCAGGACCCTAAAATAGCCATTGCCGTGATCATTGAACATGGGGAGCATGGTTCCAGTGCGGCTGCTCCCGTTGCACAAGAGTTGATTCATGCCTATTTCGGGGACCCTGAAGTTCCAACTGCCGTGGTCGAGGAAGACCCGGCTCATGTGGAGTGAAAAGTGGAGTAAAAAATGTTTGATCGCCGTCTATTATCAAATTTTGACTGGGGATTTCTTTTGCTTATTGTTTTTATTTGCATTCTGGGGCTGACTATCCTTTATTCGGCGGTGACAGCCGGATACGCCGGAACTGGCCTACCTCCCCTTTTTAAAAAACAGGTTGTCTGGCTTGCCGTTGGTTTTGCCATCATGATGGGCTGCCTTGTCATTGACTTTAAAGAGTTTGCCAATCTACATTTCCTTATATATGCCGCATGTGTCGGGCTTCTGGTGGCTACCTGGCTTGTGGGGCATACCGGCGGCGGCTCCCAACGCTGGCTGGTGTTGGGTCCTGTTCGGATACAGACCTCGGAGCTGATGAAAATTTCTTTGATCATCAGCCTGGCTTCGGTGTATTCAGAGAGTATCAGTCCCGAAGGTTTAGGCTTCGCACATCTGATCAAGCCGGCTCTTTTATGTATTATTCCCTTTGGCCTCATCGTCATCCAACCCGATCTTGGCACGGGGCTTTTGCTTTTGCTTATTGCCGGCTGTCTTACTTTATTTGTAAAGGTTGAAAAAAAAGTTTTATTCACTCTGGGTGTGGCGGGGCTCTGTCTGGTGCCTCTGGTATGGTTTTTCGGTCTGAAGGAATATCAGAAAGACAGAATTTTAACCTTTTTGAATCCTGAGCGGGACCCCCTTGGTACAGGTTATCATATCATTCAATCCAAGATTGCAATAGGTTCGGGTATGCTCACCGGGAAGGGGTTTCTCCATGGGACCCAGAATGCTTTAAATTTTCTGCCGGAACAGCACACGGATTTTATTCTTTCCGTATTGGCCGAAGAATGGGGGCTTGCCGGGTGTATTGTACTGCTGGCCCTCTATTTGCTTTTGCTGTTCTGGGGATTGAATGTTTCTTATAATTGTCGAAATATGTTTGGCTCTCTTTTGGCCATGGGTGTTACCATTATGATATTTTGGCAGATTTTTATCAATGTCGGCATGGTTATGGGGCTGATGCCGGTGGTAGGCGTACCTTTGCCCCTAATTTCCTATGGCGGGTCTTCGGTTGCGACCAACATGGTCGGATTTGGTATTTTGCTGAATATACGTATTCGAAAATTTAACACGGCGTGAATCCAGATCTCTCTCTATTTAGAATTGCTGCATTCTGTATTGACAAAAGGCTTACTGGATGGTACTCAAGTCTCGATAATTTCTAAGCATTTAGGCTGAATCTGAACGATTTCGGCCAATAGGATATAAGTGGTTGATTTTTTGTAATTATTAACTGGTGGAGGAATTTTATGATAACTGTGATTCCTGATATATCGGCGGTATATCAGATGGTCAATTTTCTTGTCCTGCTATTCCTCCTCAACCTGGTTCTGTACAAACCCATTCGAAATGTCATTCTCGAAAGAAAAGCCAAGGTCGGCACTTTAGGTTCAGGTGTTGAACGGGCCTCGGCTGATCTTGAGAAACAAAAGGATGATTACAAAAATGGGTTAAGACAGGCAAGGGGTGAAGGCCTCAAGAAAAAAGAGGTATTCATTGAGGAGGCGTCTGCCCAGGAAAAGGAGATTATTACCCGGATCAATCAGAAAGCGCAGGCTAACTTTGTCCAAATTAAGGCACAAGTGGCTGAAGAAACAGAACAGGCCCGTAAAGCGCTTGAGGCCGAGGTTGAGGTGTATGCCAAAGCCATCGGAGAAAAGATTCTTGGGAGGGCATGTTAATGGAAAAAATTAATTGGAAAAAACACCTTAAGGTTTCCGCAACTGTCGTGGCCCTTGTGGCTGGTGCGACAGTGGTCTGGGCATCCGGCGGCGGTAATGGTGAAGCAGTGCATCACAATGCATGGAACGATGTTGATACCTGGAAAGTGCTTAACTTCGTTTTGCTTGCCCTTGGCTGCTTTTTCATCGCTAAAAAGCCGGTGGCGCAGTTCTTTTCTTCCCGTACAAAGGGGATTGAAGAAGAGTTGACAGACCTGGAAGAGAAAAAAGCCGAAGCAGAGAGAAAACTTGCCGAATATCAAGCCCGGTTTAGAAATCTTGAACAGGAATCTGAACAGATTATTGAAGATTATATTAAGCAGGGTGAAGATGCCAAGAAGAGAATTATTGCAGAGGCTGAAGCCCAGGCTGAAAAGCTTGAGGATATGGCAAAACGCAATATTGAACAAGAGTTCAAAGCTGCAAAAGCTCTTCTGAAGCAGGAAATTGTGGATCGTGCAATGGAGCAGGCAGAGGCGCTCATTAAAAAATCCATCACAACCCAGGATCAGAACCGTCTGGTCGATGAATACTTGAAAAAGGTGGAGGCATAATGAAGAATCTTGCAGTTTCAAGGCGTTATGCCAAGGCGTTGATTTTGATAGGTCAGGAAGACGGTCAGGCGGACGGGTACAATGATGAGCTTTCCGCAATGGTAGGGCTTTTGGACGCCAATGAGGGTTTTGAACAAGCCCTTACCAATCCGTTAATCAAAAAAAGTGACCGTAAAAAACTTCTTGATGCGGTAATTGCTGCTGCAGGCTTTTCAAAAGTGATGAAATCTTTCTTGTCATTGCTTTTTGACAAAGGCAGGATCGGCTTTACTAGAGACATTGCAACCTATTACAATACAATGGCAGATGAACTTAAAGGTGTTGTCAGGGCAAGTGTTGTGGCTGCCACGAGCCTATCCAAGACTAACATTAGTAAAATTCAGAAGTCTTTGTCTCAGAAAACCGGAAAAACCGTTGTGCTTGATGTGCAAAAGGATTCAAGTCTTATCGGCGGTATCATCACAAAAATCGGCGATCTTGTTCTTGACGGCAGCGTAAAAACCCAGCTGATCAATATGAGGGAAACTTTAAAAAAAGGTGAGAGTGCATAATGGAAATTAAAGCAGAAGAAATAAGCCAGATTATAAAAGATCAAATAAAAGGATTTGATGTAGACGTAGATCTGAGCGAAACCGGTGTCGTTCTCTCGGCGGGTGACGGTATTGCCCGTGTCTACGGTTTGGAAAAAGTCAAGGCCATGGAACTGGTTGAGTTTCCGGGCGGTATTCTGGGCCTGGCCCTTAACCTTGAAGCAGACAACGTCGGTGTGGCCATCCTTGGTGATGACAAGGTTATCAAGGAAGGTGACGTGGTTAAGCGTACCGATCGTATCGCTTCCGTTCCGGTTGGCGAAGCGCTGCTGGGCCGCGTTGTAACCACCACGGGTGAGCCTGTTGACGGCAAAGGTCCCATCGAATCTGATATATATATGAACATGGAACTGGTTGCCCCTGGTGTTATTGCCAGAAAATCAGTCCATGAACCCTGCTACACCGGTTCTAAGGCGGTTGACGGTATGACCCCGGTTGGTCGCGGACAGCGCGAGTTGATCATTGGTGACCGTCAGATTGGTAAGACTGCTGTTGCGGTTGATGCCATCATCGCCCAGAAAGAAACCGACATGAAGTGCATCTATGTTGCCTGCGGGCAGAAAAAATCTACGGTTGCCCAGGTTGTTGCCGCCCTTGAAGAGCACGGCGCCATGGAATATACCACCGTTGTCATAGCATCTGCTTCCGAGTCTGCCGCAATGCAGTACCTGGCTCCTTATGCCGGTTGCGCCATGGGCGAATACTTCCGTGATAAAGGCGAGCACGCCCTGATTATCTATGATGATTTGTCAAAACAGGCTGCAGCTTACCGTCAGGTATCTCTGCTGCTCAGACGGCCGCCCGGACGAGAAGCGTACCCCGGCGATATTTTTTACAACCACAGCCGTCTGCTGGAACGTTCTGCCAAAATGAGTGATGCACTTGGTGCAGGCTCTTTGACCGCACTGCCCATCATTGAAACCCAGGAAGGCGACGTATCCGCATTTATTCCCACAAACGTTATCTCCATTACCGACGGCCAGATCTTTCTGGACAAAGACCTCTTCTTTGCAGGTATCCGTCCGGCCATCGACGTTGGACTTTCCGTATCCCGCGTTGGTGGTGCTGCCCAGGTAAAAGCCATGAAACAGGTTGCCGGTACACTTCGTTTGGATCTGGCCCAGTACAGAGAGCTTGAAGCCTTTGCTGCGTTCGGTTCAGACTTGGATGCAGCCACCCAAAGACAGTTGACCCGTGGTGAAAGATTGGTTGAATTGCTTAAGCAGCCCCAATATAAACCGCTTCCCATGGAAAAACAGGTAACGGTTCTTTATGCAGGCACCAAAGGGTATCTTGATAAATATCCCAAAGAAGCCGTTTCTGCCTATGAGGCAGGCCTTTACCCATTTGTTGAAAGCCGGTTCCCGGAAGTATTCACCGGCCTGAAGGAAAAACAGAAAATTGATGATGAACTTGAGGCCAAGATCAAACAATGCCTTGAAGCCTATGATGCAGAGTTCAAAGAGACCGTAAAATAATTTAAGGTCGATCTGGACTGATTTGTGAGAACAAACAATAACTTATAGGCGCAAAGGTAGATCATATGGCAACGTTAAAAGAAGTACAATCGAAAATAGTCAGCGTTAAAAAGACTAGACAGATTACCTCTGCCATGAAAATGGTCGCCACTTCGAAACTGCGCGGTTCCCAGAATGCCATGGAAGCATTCAAACCTTATGCTTCCAAATTTGCTGAAGTTCTGGGATCCATTGCCGGGAAATCAGGAGAGGAAGTATCTCCACTCCTGGTGCCCAAGGAAGAAGTTAAAAAGGTGGCCCTGCTCCTGTGCACCTCTGACAGGGGACTGTGTGGCGGATTTAATATCAATCTGATTGATAAAGCTGTAAAAATGCTCAAATCCGAGCTTGAAGGCAAAGAGGTTTCTTTTGTCTGTTACGGCAAAAAAGGTCGTGACTGGGCAAAAAAATCAGGTCGAACCATTGATGCCCAATACATCGGCGTTGTTGGTGGCAGACCAGACTTCTCGGTAGCTTCAAGTTCGGGTCAGGCATTGATCAACAGTTTCCTCGCCGGAGATGTTGATGAAGTATATCTAATTTATTCTGAATTTCAGGGCATGGCAAAACAGGTACCGACGGTTAAGCAGATTCTTCCAATACCTTCCCTTGAAGATATTGTGAACGAGGAAGCTGCTGCACCGGCGAAAGAAGGCACCTTTTTGCCGGAACACATTTGTGAGCCGTCGTCTGACGCGCTTCTTGGTAAGATGCTGCCCAAAAATATTTTTATCCAGATATTTGATGCAATTCTTCAGACGTCAACGTCTGAACATGCCGCTCGTATGAGGGCCATGGAAAATGCGACCAAGGCTTGTGAAGATATGGTAGATGAACTGCAAACCATATTTAATAAAACAAGACAGGCAGGCATTACCAATGACCTCATGGATATCGTCGGCGGTGCCGAAGCCCTTAAGGGATAATCACTCTACTAGGATATACGCATAGATAAAACAGCTTTATAGGAGAATAAAATGGCTGAAAATATAGGTAAAATTTCACAGGTCCTCGGCGCTGTTGTTGACGTTGAGTTTGAGGCCGGAAAACTTCCTCCGGTATTGACCGCTTTAACTGTAACAAACCCCACCATCGGGGATATGGAAGACAATCTGGTTATCGAGGTTGCCCAGCACCTTGGCGACAATGTCGTCCGGTGCATCGGCATGGACGTTACTGACGGGCTTCAAAGAGGCATGGCTGTAAAAGACACCGGCTCCCCCATTATGATGCCGGTTGGCGAAGCTTCCCTGGGCCGCGTTCTTAATGTTGTGGGCCGTCCCGTTGATGGACTTGGCGATATTTCTAAAGAAAAAATGCGTCCGATTCACAGACATGCACCCGCTTTCATTGAACAGGACACCAGTGTCCGTGTTCTTGAAACCGGCGTAAAGGTTATTGATCTTCTGGTTCCCTTCCCCCGTGGCGGTAAAATGGGCATGTTCGGTGGTGCAGGTGTTGGCAAGACCGTTATCATGATGGAAATGGTTAACAACATTGCCATGCAGCACGGCGGTATCTCCGTATTCGGCGGCGTTGGTGAAAGAACCCGTGAAGGAAACGACCTTTACCATGAAATGAAGGATTCCGGCGTTCTTCCCAAGTGTGCACTGGTATACGGCCAGATGACTGAACCTCCCGGAGCCCGTGCCCGGGTTGCTCTCTCCGCTCTGACCTGCGCTGAATACTTCCGTGATGAAGAAGGCCAGGACGTGCTTCTCTTTGTTGATAACATTTTCCGTTTTACCCAGGCTGGTGCAGAAGTTTCCGCAACCCTGGGACGTATGCCCTCTGCCGTTGGTTACCAGCCAACACTTGCGGTTGACATGGGCGAGCTCCAGGAACGTATCACATCAACTGACAAAGGTTCCATCACCGCTGTACAGTGCGTTTATGTGCCTGCCGACGACTTGACTGATCCGGCTCCTGCTACCACATTTGCTCATCTTGACGGAACTGTTGTTCTTTCCCGTCAAATTGCTGAGCTTGGTATTTATCCTGCAGTGGATCCCCTTGACTCCACTTCAAGAATTCTTGACGCAGCATACATTGGTGAAGATCACTATAAGGTTGCCCGGGTTGTGCAGCAGACCCTGCAAAAATACAAAGAACTCCAGGACATCATTGCCATCCTTGGTATGGATGAATTGTCTGACGAAGATAAAATTACTGTACAGCGGGCCAGAAAGCTGCAGAAGTTTCTCTCCCAGCCCTTCCATGTAGCTGAAACCTTTACCGGTATGGCCGGTGTGTTTGTCAAGGTTGAAGATACCGTCAGATCTTTCAAAGAGATTATCGAAGGTAAGCATGATGACCTTCCCGAAAATGCTTTCTATATGGTTGGAGCCATCGAAGACGCCATTGCAAAAGCCAAAGCTGAATAACTATTCGGAGGTTGATTATGGCTGATAAATTTTTTCTTGAAGTTGTAACGCCGCAAAAGGCAGTGGTCAGTGAAGATATTCAAAGTATTTCAGCGCCTGGCAGCGAAGGTGAATTTTGTGCCTTGAAAGGGCATACAACCTTTTTGACCTCACTGAAAACAGGTGCCATCCGTTATAAAGATGCAAGCGGTAATGAGCGCATCCTCTTTGTGAGTGGCGGATTTGCCGAAGTTCTTCCGGATAAGGTAACCATTCTCGCTGAATCGGCTGAACGCTCTCAGGAGATTGATCTTGGCAGGGCAAAAGAAGCCCAGGTTCGTGCTGAACAACGGTTGAGGGACAAGGCGGCAGAGATAGACATTATTCGTGCCGAGGCTGCTTTGCAGCGAGCGCTGTTCCGGATTAAAATTGCAGGTACTCACTAAGAATATTCGGTTTGTCTGATGGTTTGATAACCACCAGGTTTATAATGCCGAAAATACGGAGTAAAAAAGGGATGCCTTTATGGGCATCCCTTTTTGTTTTCATCACCTATAAAGAAGCAGGGGGAGGTAATGAACAATATAGCAGTTATCATACTGGCTGCAGGAAAAGGCAGCCGCATGAAATCGGATTTAGCCAAGGTACTCCACAAGGTCGCTGGTGAAAGCATGGTTAACCACGTGATTGAAGCCGCTCTTGATGTCTCTTCGGGTCATATTCATGTCGTGGTAGGGCACCAGGCAGAAAAAGTGCAAAAAGAGGTTCAAAATAAATATAATGTGCAATTTGCCTTTCAAAAAGCGCTTATGGGAACAGGGGATGCGGTCAAGGTTGCATTGCCCGGAATTGATCCCTGTATTCAACATATCTTGGTTTTGTGCGGTGATGTTCCGTTGATAAAAAGGCAGACCCTTTTGGATTTGGTTTCAGCACACCGGAACCTCGTGGCTGATTTGACTGTTCTCGCAGCAAAAATTAAAAACCCGACCGGCTATGGCAGAATTATTCAGGGTGACGACGGACAGCTGCTTGCCATACGAGAAGAGGCGGATGCAACTGATTTGGAAAAGCAGATTAATATCGTTAATTCCGGGATTTTTTGTTTTGAAAAACGATTTCTTGAATCGGGTATAGGACGCATTAAGAACAATAATAGTCAGGGAGAATACTACCTTACCGACCTTGTAGAAGTGGCTGTCCAAGACAGAGTTAAAACATTTGTTAAGATCATAGACGACGCTGAGGAGGTTATCGGCGTTAATACCATTGAACAGTTAAACCGCATCAATACCTTGTTTCATAAGTCTCCGAAGGAATTATCTTGACTTTCATCAGGCTGCTTAATATATTAGTAGTTAATTAATTACCATTTTATGAGACTTAAGAAATTGAATAATGAGGATATAGCAGCCAAGTTTGATGACATTAACATCCACGTGGACTTTTTAATAGAGTCCTGCCAAAGTCTTCAAAAAGAAAACGCGGAGCTCTCTGTTAAAATTAGAGAACTTGAAGATCAGTTGGAACAGAAAATTAAAAAAGAAGATGTCTATGTCGACCGGGAGTCTATGATGAATGAAAAAATTAACGGACTCCTTTCAAAACTGGATGGTTTCTCGGAAACCGTATCCGGGGGATGACAAATTAAAAAGCGTTTGAATATATATATTCGGTAAAGGGCTTTCCTTGGATGAGATCGTTAAAATTGAGCTTTTTGGGGAAGAATTTAAGTTTAAACCGGATAAAGAGCAAGCATATGATCCGGTAAAGATTGCAGCCCATGTCAAGGAATATATAGAAGAAGCAGAAAGTCTTTTCCAAAATAAAACCAGCAGTAAAAACAGAATGGCTATTCTGCTTCTTGCAGCCATGAATTTATCTAAGGATTATAATGAACTGCATTTGAAGTATTCAGACCTTCAAAAAGACATTGAAAGCAGAGTATCATCCTTATTGGATAAAATAGACAAGACAATGAAATAAATTTTCATTGGTTTAAAATTATAACAACCCCCCTGCGATGTACGTGATTGTATGACAGACTTTGTCCTAACGCATAAAAACCTAGGGGGATCACGCTGATACTGATGCGCAGGTTCCCTTTTAAGGGAAAAGCCTAAAGGTATTATTGATTCCCCGTCTTTTGGACCCTTGGTTCAAAGCCTTAAGAAACAACACGGCAGTTGCGGGGGAATTGTTATGATATTAAAGACGCTTTGCCATACCTCCTTCTTATCCTAACGTATTATTCCATTTCTTTTTTAGCAAGATAAAACATGGGTACATATTTTTTTTGTAACCCTCTTATTCCAGGAGAGAAATTGTATGAGTTTTACAATGATGCTTGCATTCATGATGGTGCTGCTGGCTGTCGGTGCGGTCATTTTATATGTGATAAAAGGAAAAATTGATCAGCAGAGACGTGATTTTTTAGAAGAGCAACGCGTTGCCATGGACGAGGCAGTTAAAAAAGCTGAAACTCTCCTTAGGGAAGCTAAATTGGAGGCCCGCTCTCGTCTGCTGGAAATGAAAAGCACCTTTGATGCTGAGACAGAAGAGACACGGGCTGAGTTGAAAAAAGAGGAACGAAGGCTTTCTAAGAAAAGTGAAAAGCTTGACAAGCTTGAAGATCAATGTGCCAAAAGAGAAAAATCCATAGAAAAAAATGAACGGGACATTGCGGAAAAACTTGAATCTGTAATCCAAAAAGAAAAATCCTATACGCAACTTCTTGAAGAGACAAAAAAAGAGCTTGAAAAGGTCTCCGGGATGACCCTTGAGCAGGCCAAAGAGTTGTTGCTTAAAACCATGGAGGATGAAGCCAGGCACGAAGGTGCCAAAATGGTTAAAAAGATCACTACCGAAGTCAGGGAGAAAGCAGATAAAGAGGCTAAAAAGATTCTATCGACTGCGATTCAACGCTATGCGGGCGACTATGTTGCTGAGCGCACCGTTTCTGTCGTTAATCTGCCCGGAGATGAAATGAAGGGTCGAATTATCGGTAGGGAAGGTCGCAATATCCGTGCTTTGGAAGCCGCAACCGGTATTGATCTGATTATTGACGATACTCCGGAAGCTGTCATTTTGTCAGGATTCAACCCCGTCAGGCGGGAGGTGGCGAGGATTTCCCTTGAAAAATTGATTTCAGATGGAAGAATTCATCCCGCTCGTATTGAGGATGTTGTGGCGCGTGCAACGGAGGAGGTTGATCTTGCAATTAAAGAAGCCGGCGAGCAGGCTGCGTTTGACTTGGGTGTGCACGGGATTGATCCGGAACTTATCAAAGTGCTTGGCAAGCTAAAATTCAGAACCTCCTATGCCCAGAATGTTTTGCAGCATTCTATTGAAGTGGCGTTTTTGGCCGGTATTATAGCTGCTGAACTTGGTCTGGACATAAAACTTGCCCAGCGCATGGGGCTGCTTCACGATATTGGCAAGGCCGTGGATCATGAAGTAGATGGCGCCCATGCCATTATTGGCGCCAAGCTTGCTAAAAAATATGGTGAAAGCGAAAGCGTTGTTAATGCTATTGCTGCCCACCATGAAGACCAAATGCCTGAGAGTGTATATGATTTCATTGTACAATCCGCTGATGCGCTTTCCGGAGCCAGGCCCGGTGCCAGAAAAGAGAGTCTTGAAAACTACGTAAAACGGTTGGAAGATCTTGAAAATATCGCTAATAGTTTTGACGGCGTGGTAAATACCTATGCCATTCAGGCCGGGCGTGAGATCCGGGTCATTACTGAAAGTGAAAAAATTACTGATGAGAGTGCAATACTGCTTTCAAAAGATATTGCCCGCCAAATTGAAGAAAATCTGACATTTCCGGGCCAGGTTAAAGTTGTTGTTATTCGAGAAACCAGAGCGGTTGAATATACCAGGAAATGATAAGGAAGAAACAGCATGAGTGTTTTATCGATTTTAAGGGAACGTGGATTTATTGAGGCAACAACCCATGCCCAGGAGCTTGAAGACTATTTAGAAAATAACAGGGCTACCTGTTATATCGGTTTTGATCCAACCGCTTCAAGTCTGCACGTTGGAAGTCTTGTGTGTATTATGGCACTGGCCCACATGCAACGGGAGGGGCATCGCCCCATTGGCCTTGTGGGCGGCGGGACAGGGCTTATTGGGGATCCATCCGGTAAAACAGAACTGCGCAAAGTGCTTACCCAGGATCAGATTGATGAAAACAAAGCCGGCATCCGCGAACAATTATCCAGATTTATTGATTTTTCAGAAGAGAAGGCATTGATGCTTGATAATGCGGCATGGCTAACCAATTTGGGATACATTTCATTTTTAAGAGATATTGGTCGGCATTTTTCCATAAATAAGATGATCAAAGCAGAAAGTGTTAAATCCAGAATGGAATCAGACGATGGTCTGACTTTCATTGAATTTAACTATATGTTACTCCAGGCTTACGATTTCATGGAACTTGCCAAAACCCATGACTGTCTGCTTCAGATGGGCGGAAGTGATCAATGGGGTAACATTGTGGCGGGGATTGATCTTGTCCGTCGTACTCTTGGTAAACAAGCTTTTGGGATCACTTTTCCATTGATAACTACAGCGTCCGGTATAAAAATGGGTAAGACCCATAAAGGGGCTGTCTGGCTTGATCCTGAACGATTTTCTCCTTATGAATACTATCAGTTTTGGGTAAACACTGATGACATGGATGTGGCAAGATTTCTGGCATTATTTACTTTTCTGCCTATGAAAGAGATCGAAGTTGTAAAAAAATTGGAAGGGGTGGATTTGAATAAAGCCAAAACTATTCTCGCATATGAGGCAACTAAAATTGCCCATGGAGAAGGTGAGGCGCGCAAATCCCTTAAAGCGGCAGCGTCTATGTTTGGATCTATTGAGGTGCCTTCTGATCTTCTGTCTTCTGCAAGTATCCCCCGGGGGATGCTTTCCTTTGGGGGTGATGAGTCATTGCCTACCAGTACCTTTAACAAGGGGGATGCAGT